>CAXNGD010000106.1:0-7932 GCA_964201575.1 Acetobacterales bacterium
TCCCCCTCGCGTTCGGACTGGCCCTCCTCCTGCTCGCCCAACCGGCGGGCGCACAGCCGCGGCTGGACCGGAAGGCACTGGACGAGCTGGCCCCGCCCGCAGCGCCCCCGAGCCCACCGCCCGCCACCGCAGCCCCTCGCGAGCGCCCGCCACGAAACGCCCCGCCGCCGCGCACAGCCCCCCCGCCCCCCGCGGTGCCCGCGCCCATCCCCTCGGCCCCCGCCCCCACCATGCCCGACGCGCCGGACCCGCCGCCGGTGCTGGCCCCGTTGCCATCGCCCGCCGCCGCAGCGCCCGAACCGCCCAGCGCGCCGGCGCCGGTGATGCCGCTTCTCCCCCCTGCCCCGCCGGTCATCCCGCCGCCGATTGCCGTGCCCACCCGGCCGCTGCCGGCCCCGCCGCCGGTCGAGGTGGTGGCCGACGCCCCGGGCGGCGCATCCCGCATCGATGACGGCTGGCGCATCACCTTCGGGCCCGGCAAGTCCGATCTCAACCCGGCCACCGCCCAGGCCCTGCGCGACCTCGCCCGCCAGATGCCGGCCCAGGCCAGCGTGACAATCAGCGCCTATGCGCCCGGCGCGCCCGAGGATCGCTCCACCTCGCGCCGCCTTTCGCTGTCCCGCGGCCTGGCCGCACGCGGTGTCCTGATCGCCGAGGGCATCGCCTCCACCCGCATCACCGTGCGCGCCCTCGGCGCCAATCCGGCCATCGCCGCCGGACCACCGGACCGCGTCGATCTCGTCGTCTCCTCCCCCCCAGCACAGGCCCTGCCCGCACCATGACGCGCCCGACCGTCTTCCTGATCCGCATGCTCGTCTTCCTCGTCCTGGTGATCGGGGTGACCGCCCTGCTCGGGCCGGAGCTTGTGGTGGCGTTCACCGCCAACCCGCTGCTGAACGCGGTGATCGCCGCGGTGCTGCTCGGCGGCATCTTCTGGAACATCCGCCAGGTGGTGCGCCTGACGCCGGAAGTGCGCTGGCTTGAGACGTTCCAGCGCAACCGGCCGAGCCTCGCCGCCCTGCCGACGCCGAAGCTGCTGGCACCGATGGTCAGCATGCTCGCTGCCCGCGATGCCCAGAGATTTGATGATCGCCGCGGCGATGGCGGGCGCTTCACCATCTCCTCCCAGGCGATGCGCTCGATGCTGGACACCATCGCCTCGCGCCTGGACGAGAGCCGGGAACTTTCCCGATATCTGATCGGGCTGCTGATCTTCCTTGGCCTGCTCGGCACGTTCTGGGGCCTGCTGCTCACCATCGCCGCGGTGGCCGATGTGATCTCGGGCATGTCGGTCGGCTCCGGCGACATCAACGCGCTGTTCGAACAGCTCAAGTCCGGGCTGAACAAGCCCCTGCGCGGCATGGGCACGGCGTTCTCCGCCTCGATGCTCGGCCTGGCCGGTTCGCTGGTGCTCGGCTTCTTGGACCTCACCGCCGGCCACGCGCAGAACCGCTTCTACAACGAGCTCGAGGAATGGCTGGCCAGCCTGACCCGCGTCTCCTCCGGCGTGCTGGGCGGCGAGAGCGAGGGCTCGATCCCGGTCTATGTCCAGGCGCTGCTGGAACAGACAGCGGAGAACATGGAGGGGCTGCAGCGCACCCTGACGCGTGGCGAGGATGACCGGCGCGAGGGCACCATGGCGATCATCAGCCTGACCGAGCGGCTGGCCGCGCTGTCGGACACCATGCGCACCAACCAGCAGCTGATGCTGCGCATTGCCGAGAGTCAGCAACTGCTCGGCCCTGCCCTGTCGCGGCTGGCCGACACGCGCGATGGCGCCGGCGACGACGTGGCGCGCGCCCATCTGCGCAATATCGAGCTGTACCTGCAGCGCCTGCTGACGGAGAACGAACAGGGCCGCAGCCAGTCCACCGCCGAGTTGCGCAACGAGATCAAGATCCTCACCCGCACGATCGCCGCCCTTGCCGCGGAGCCACCGCGGTGATCGCGGAGCACTGAGCCATGGCATTGCGCCGCCGCAGCGCCGGACAGGGCGAGGGGATGAACCCCTGGCCTGGCTATGTCGACGCGCTGACCACGCTGTTGATGGTGCTCATCTTCGTCCTGCTGGTATTCGTGCTGGGACAGGCCTTCCTGTCGGTGGCGCTGACCGGGCGCGACCGGGCGCTGGACCGGGTGAACCGGCAGATCAGCGAGCTGTCGGACCTGCTGTCGCTGGAGCGCAGCCAGGCCGGTGAGCTGCGCCTGGCGATGGCGCAGCTCAACCGCGAGCTCACCTCGGCCGCCGCAGCGCGCGACACGCTGGCGCAGCAACTGGCCGGGCTGGGCCGCGATCAGCAGCGGATCCAGGGCGAGCGCGACCTGGCGCGGGCCGAACGCGACCGGCTCTCGGCCCGGCTGGCCGATGCCGAGGCGCTGGTGCAGTCGGCCCAGGCGCGCACCACCCAGCAATTGGCCCAGGGGGCGGATATCGCCCGCCAGGCCGATGCCGCGGCCAAGGAGGCAGCCACCACCGCGACCCAGCTTGCCGGCGCGCGCCGCGATCTCGAAGGGGCCCGCATCGCGCTGGACGCCAACCGCCGCACCCTGGATGCGGCCCAGCAGGAATTGCTCGCCGCGCACACCGCCCTGGCGGCCACGCAGCGCGAGCTGGAGGCCACCCTGGCGCGGGTGACCGAGATGCGCGCCCAGGCCGAGGCGCTGGACCGCACCGTGCGCGCCGACCGCGCCACCATCGAGGCGCGGCTGTCCGATCTCGCGCGCATGGCCGAACAGATGCGGACATTGACCGCCCTGCGCGACGAGCTGGAGAAACAGGCCGGCGAGGCCGCCGCACGGGCCACCACCGAGGCACAGCAGCGCGCGGCGGTGGCGGTGCAACTGGCCGATGAGCGCCGGTTGGGCGAGTCTGCCCGAGCGCAGATCGCGCTGCTGAACCGGCAGATGGACGAGTTGCGGACCCAGCTCGCCGAGGTTGGCCGAGCGCTGGAAGCTTCGGAAGGCTCGGCGCGGGACAAGGATGTGCAGATCACCAACCTGGGCCAGCGGCTCAACGCCGCCTTGGCGCAGAAAGTCGAGGAGCTGCAGGGCTATCGCAGCGAGTTCTTCGGCCGGCTGCGCGAGGTGCTGGCCAACCGGCCCGGCGTGCAGGTGGTGGGCGACCGTTTCGTGTTCCAGAGCGAGGTGCTGTTCCCCGTGGGCAGCGCCGAGCTGACGCCGGCGGGGATGGAGCAGATGTTCCGGCTGGCCGATACGCTGCGCGATGTCGCCGGCGCCATACCGCGGGATGTGAACTGGATCCTGCGGGTGGACGGGCATGCCGACCGGCAGCCAACGACCGGGGCGCGGTTCGCCAGCAACTGGGAATTGTCGGCCAGCCGGGCGATCACGGTGGTCAAGCTGCTGGCACTGGCGGGGATTCCAGCCGACCGGCTGGCCGCCACCGGCTTCGGCGAGAACCAGCCGCTGGACAACACCGATACGCCGGACGCCTATGCCCGCAACCGCCGCATCGAGCTGCGGTTGACCGACCGGTGATGCGCGCGCGGGCCATGCAACATTTTGTCATCTGGGGTTCGGGGTCTGTTCGGAAACCATGGAGATCATTGCATTTGCCGGTTCGACTGGCCGTTCGATAACCATGTGTTCACCCTTCACCCCTAGCCTTCATGGCGCACTACTTCGCGCGGAGCGGACGGTATGCGATCGTTGAAGGCGCTGCTGTCGCACAGCGGGGCCGTCCTGTTCGGGCTTGACCTGGTGCTGCTGGTGCCGGCCTGGCCGTTGTTGCTGTGGGCGGTGGCGCGCGAGGGCTGGGTCGGGCTGCTTGGCGATGTCTGGCTGTATGCCTATCCGCTGGCGCAGGTGACGTTGCTCTACGCGATGGGGCTGTATCGGCGCGACGCCATCCTGTCGACGCGGCGGACGCTGATCCGGCTGCCGCTGGTGGTCGGGCTGGCGGTGCTGGGGGCCTATGTGGTGCAGCTGGTGGTTGGCTGGGTTTCGGTGCGGGCGGTGGCGGTGGATGTCCCGACGCTGTCGGCGGCGGCGATGCTGGGGTTCGCGGTCTGTGCGGCGATCGCGCGGGTGGTGTTGTTCATCCTGTTGCGCCGGGGGGTGTTCCGGCGGCGGATCATGGTGATCGGGGCGGGGCGACGGGCGGCGGAGCTGATGGCGATGGTCAACCTGCATGGCAGCGATCCGCAGTTCGACGTGATCTTCGTCCATGAGCCGGCGCTGGGCGCGCGGGATCCCGATGTCGGTCGCGGCGGTCAGCAGACCGTGGTGGTGGCGAATGACAGCAACTACTTCCAGTTGGCGATGGCGCATGACGTGGACCTGATCGTGGTGGCGCCGGATGAGCGGCGGGGGATGCGGCTGGAGCGGCTGCTGGACTGCAAGAAGAACGGCTATCCGGTGGTGCAGCACCTGGAGTTCGTCGAGCGCGAGGCGCGGCGGGTGGATCTCAACTACATGGAGCTGGGCTGGTTCCTGTATTCGGACGGCTATCAGTTCGGGGCGCTGGACCGGGCGTTGAAGCGGGTTCTGGACCTGTTTGTCAGCATGATCATTCTGGCGATCGGCAGTTTCCTGCTGGTGCCGGCGGCGATTGCGATCAAGCTGCAGGATCGCGGGCCGATCTTCTATGGCCAGATCCGGGTGACCCAGGGCGGGCGGCAGTACCGTATCCTGAAGCTTCGCACCATGCGGGTGGATGCGGAACGGCACGGGGCGGTGTGGGCGGCGGCGGGGGATAGCCGGGTGACGCGGGTGGGGCGGTTTCTGCGGCATTCGCGGATCGATGAAATACCACAGCTTATCAATGTCTTGCGTGGAGAGATGTCGCTGGTGGGGCCGCGGCCGGAGCGGCCGGAGTTCATTGGCGAGCTGATCGAGAAGACCCCGCTCTATGACGAGCGGCATACGGTCAAGGCGGGGATGACCGGGTGGGCGCAGGTCAACCACCCCTATGGCGCCTCGATCGAGGATACGCGGTCCAAGCTGGGGTACGACCTGTATTACGTGAAGAATTTTTCGGTGGTGTTCGACCTGTTGATCATCATGCAGACGTTGCGGGTGGTGTTTTTTCCCGGGGCGTCCGGGGCGCGGTAGCTAGCTTTCCTCCCCTTGGGCCTTCTAGCTTTCCTCCCCTTGGGCCTTGGTGCGCAGGGTTTTGAGGCGGTCCTTGGCGCCGGGCAGGTTGGGGGCGAGTTCGATGACTTTTTCCCAGGCGCGCAGGGCGCCGGTGGCGTCGTCGCGGGCCTCGGCGATGCGGGAGAGGGTTTGCAGGGCGCCGAAATGGCGGGGCTCGCGGGCCAGCACTTCCTGGATGTCGGCGAGCGCGCCGCGGTAATCGCCGAGGGCGGCGCGGGCGCTGGCGCGGCGGTTATAGGCCTCCATGTAGGTGGGATCGATGACCAGGGCGGCGTCGAAATCGTCCAGCGCCTCCTCGTCGGCGTCATTGCGCAGGTTGCGGGTGCCCTTGTTCAGCAGCAGGGCGGCGACGGGGGCGCCGGCGCGCAGCCAGGATTCTCGAAGTTTGGCCTCGAAGCCGGCGGCGGCTTGTTCGGAGTCGGCCTTTTTCAGGGCGTCGAGCAGGGCGTCGGTTTCGCCCCGGCGGGCGTCGGGGCGGGCTTGCGGGGCCTGGGTTGGGGCCTGGGCAAGGGCTGCGAGGGGGCTGAGCAGGGCGGCGAGGAGGAGGAAGCGGCGCATGGCGGGAGGATGGCGGGTTGCGGGTTGCCGTTGCAATCGAAAACGCAGCCGGCGGTGGGGTTTGAGTCGATACGGAACATTTATGACGGATTCCGCCGCTCCGCCTTACCCATGGCGGGGGCGCCAGGCGCGGGCGGCGGCGAGGACGTATGGCGGCAGGGGGCGGCGCAGCGGCTCGGCGGGTGGTGCTGCTGGCTTGGGCGTGGCGGCGCGCGGCTTTCTGATGATCGGAGGGTCGCGCAGCACGGCGAGGGCGGGCGGGATTTCGACGCCGAGCATGCGGCAGAGCGGGCGCAGGTGGCGGGCAGCCTGGGGGGCTGCGGCGAGGAAGTCCGGGATGTCCGGGCGCTGGAGAAAATGCTGCAACTGGCTGCCGCTGCCGGCGATGCGGTGGCCGCCGATGCGGACGAGCCAGGCGCGGCTGCGCGGGAAGCGGATTGGGGGGGCGGATGGGGTGGTGCGGGGGCGGCCGGCCTGGCTGGGGCGGGGCGGCGGGAGGCGGCCCTGTTGCCAGAGGTCGAACAGGCGGGTGAGGAGGCGGGCGGCGCGGCCGACGCGGTTGTGCAGCACCAGGAAGAAGGGCGCGCGGGCGGGGGCCCGCTGCACCAAAGGGTGCGCGATGGCGGCAATCACGCTTCGCAGCGTGGCGACGATCTGGGTCAGGTGGTCCAGAAAGTTAGTTATGTCAGTGATTATATATATCTGTCGAGAGGAAGGCAAGGGGATGTTGAGTACGTACGGAGATATTTTTTCCGATCCGTGGTCAGAGCGAGCATTGTCAGCAAGCAAGGGATTCCACATGGAGACGGCGAGACGGGGAGAAGGAAGGAAGACGCGCCCTGCTTCTCTGCGTCTAGCCGTCTCCATGTGAATGCTCGGCTTCGTCGCGGCCAGACAGGGCGTTCGGGGCTTGGGCGCAGGTGCCGGGAGGAAGAGTCAGTTGAAGGAAGCAAGCGCTTCTTTTTGAGAAAAAGAAGCAAAAACTTTCTATCCATTGGAAGCCGGCGCTGGCGGCTGGCGCCCGGCCAAGTGGCAAAAGTTTTTTGGTTCTTTTTTTCAAAAAAGAACGTGCTTGCTTGCCTTCACACCGTCCGGCACCGGGCCGCCGGCCATCCAGTCGAGGAGCTGGACGGTGTGGACGACCGGAAGTGCGTCGCCCTGGAGTTGGGTCATGCAGCCTATATTGCCGGCGACGATGAGGTCGGGGTTGGTGTCCTGGATGTTGGCCAGTTTGCGGGCGCGGAGTTGGGCGGAGATGTCCGGCTGGAGCATGTTGTAGGTGCCGGCGCTGCCGCAGCAGATATGGGACTCGGCGGGCTCGACGATCTTGAAGCCGGCTTTTTTCAGCAGGGCCTTGGGTTGGGTGGTGACTTTTTGACCGTGCTGGAGGGAGCAGGCGCTGTGGTAGGCGACGGTGAGGGCTTGGGGTTGGCGGGTTGGGGTGTAGTCGATTTCGGCGAGGTATTCGGTGATGTCGCGGGCGAGGGCGGAGATTTTTTCGGCTTTGGCGGCGAGGGGCGTGGTGCGGAACATGAAGCCGTAATCCTTGACCGTGGTGCCGCAGCCAGAGGTGTTGATGATGATGGCGTCCAGGCCCTGGGTTTCGGCTTCGTGGGTCCAGGCGTGGATGTTGGCGGCAGCGCTGGCGTGGGCGGCGGTGGCGTGGCCCATGTGGTGGGTCAGCGCGCCGCAGCACCCTGCCCCGTTGGCGACGACGACTTCGATGCCGAGGCGGGTCAGCAGGCGGATGGTGGCGTTGTTGATTTCGGGGTCGAGGACTTGTTGGGCGCAGCCGGCGAGGAGGGCGACGCGGCCTCTTCGCGGTGTTTGCGCCGGGTGAGTGCGGGGGCCGTCGAGGTGGCTGCGGGCGGGGATGGTCTTGGGGGTGAGGGCGAGCATGGCGCGCAGGCGTTTTGCCAGCATGGACTGGCCGGGGATCAGTTTTGCGAACGGGCGGGCGATGGAGGCGGCCATCAGGGCGGCGCGCATGCGGTTCGGGTACGGCAGGGTTTTGGCCAGGGCGGCACGCAGGAGGCGTTCGGGCCACGGACGTTTGTATGTGTTTTCAATGTAATGGCGGGCGTGGTCGACCAGGTGCATGTAGTTCACGCCGCTGGGGCAGGTGGTCATGCAGGAGAGGCAGGAGAGGCAGCGGTCGACGTGGCGGACGACTTCCTCGGTGGCTGGCCTGGCGGATTCCAGCATGTCCTTGATGAGGTAGATGCGGCCGCGGGGGGAGTCGAGCTCGTCGCCGAGGAG
>CAXNGD010000107.1:0-7904 GCA_964201575.1 Acetobacterales bacterium
GGCTGACAGTGCGCTGTGAGCTGGATGAGAACATCTATCCAAAGGCAATCCGCGTCAGCGACCAGGAGATGGCGACCCTCAACATCGCCACCAACACGTGGCACCCTGAGTGGAACTACACCATCAGCCCAAGGTCATCAGACCGAAGCGAAAGTTGTTGAGCGTAGCCTTATGCGCCAGCGCCATGCGGCTGCGCCAACAGAACGGGCTGAAGCGCCGCGTGGCATCGCTGCCGACGAGTTCGAAAAGCTGGCGGGTCAAGGCGGTCTCCCGGTTGCTGGATCAAGGCCGAAGCCCGCGACTATCAACAAACCCGCTTCCAGCGCAATGCGCGAACAGCTGCCGCGACAGACCCTATTCCAGGTCCTGCCGTGACACGCCCCGCCAGCGCAGGTTCGGCATGACCTTCTTCGGGTCCTTCTCCATGAACAGGAACGAGGTGTAGCGGTGCTGCAGGATCAGCCCGGTCTCGATGTCGATGGCGAAACGGCCGACAATGTCGACACGGCCGATGGCACTGTCGCCCAGATCGATGCGGGCCGTGGTGCGGCAGGTGGCGACGAGCACGGCGCGGCGCCGCAGCGTCGAAGTGCCATCCGGCATGCAGGCAAAGCCGCCGCCCTCGGCAACGGTATCGGGATCGGCCTCGGCGAGTTGCAGCGGCAACAGGAAGCCCGTCTTCGGCGCAATGGTGGTGGCGCGCAGCCCGTACGCCTCCAGCACGACGCGGAACACCGCCTGCAGCTTCGCCAGCCTGTCCGGCGGCGGTGCCTCCGCGCCTTCGGGCGGGGTCACGCTGACCTCGCCCACAGCACCGGCGGCGTTGCGGGTGGTGGCGAAGGCGACCCGCGGCCCCCCACGGATCGGATCAGTCAACAGGTCGAGGTGCCAGTTGGCACCCGCCTCGCGCGCGACAACCACGCTGAAGCACGAGGGCTCGGTCTCCAGCACCTCCTTTCCGTCGGGCTGGATCAGATGGCGCGTCACGCACAGGCGCTTGAACGGCCCCCAGCCGGCACCGCCGATGGTGAGCGGGGCGGCCAGCGGCTTTGGCGGCGCGGCAAGGCTGAGCGGCGGCAGGCGTCGTCGCAACGAGTCGTCGGATTCCGGGCCGCTGGCCGGCTTGGGCTGGGCCAGGGCGGGTGCTGCAAACAGGCTGGCGAGGGCGACGAGCAGGATAATCGGGCGCATCGCGACGTTCTAATCCGGCATCACCCCCGCAGGAAAGGCCGGTCGCCGCAGACCGTCCCCGATGGCCTCGGCGCCGTTGGAGCGGGTGAGGGGAATCGAACCCCTGTATGCAGCTTGGGAAGCTGCCGTTCTACCATTGAACTACACCCGCGCCGGGGCACGCCATGCCAGCCGACGCAGCATACCCCAGCGCGGGTTGACGGCGCAATCGCCGCTGCCTAGGGTTCGGATGTTCCCTGCGGGGGGCCCTCGTGATTTGTCCGGCCGGATTGCGGCGAGGTGAAACAAGCGCGCTAAAGAGGCCAGCGGAGGACTGCGCGAAACGGGTTCGCGACGGCTCCGCTGATCCCGCGGCCGGCCCAGCTCAAAGGGCCAACGCTGATGACGACCCATGATCCCCGCCACCGCACCGCCACGCTCCTGGTTCAGGGCGGGCTAGAGCGCTCGCAGCACGGCGAAACCGCCGAGGCGCTGTACCTGACCTCCGGCTTCGTCTATGACAGCGCCGAACAGGCCGAAGCCACCTTCGCCAACCAGGTGGTGCACTACCAGTATTCCCGCTTCGGCAACCCCACCGTCACCATGCTGGAACAGCGCCTGGCCCTGGTCGAAGGGGCCGAGGCCTGTCGCGCCACCGCCACCGGCATGGCGGCCGTCCACGCCGCCCTGCTCAGCCACCTCAAGGCCGGCGACCGCGTGGTCGCCAGCCGGGCGCTGTTCGGCTCCTGCC
The DNA here is from genome assembly GCA_964201575.1 of Acetobacterales bacterium. GTDB lineage: Bacteria > Pseudomonadota > Alphaproteobacteria > Acetobacterales > Acetobacteraceae > CAMDGX01. The sequence continues at coordinate 1,922 of CAXNGD010000107.1, forward strand.
ACTGGATCGTCTCCACCCTGTTGCCGCGCTACGGCGTTGCCACCGAGTTCGTCGATGGCGGCGACATGGCGCAATGGAAGCGCGCGCTGTCCACCCCGGCCAACCTGGTGCTGCTTGAGACCCCCTCCAACCCGATGCTGGAGATCGTCGACCTCCAGGCAGTGGCCGACCTCGCCCATGCCGCCGGCGCCATCGTGGTGGTGGACAATGTCTTCGCCACCCCGCTGCTGCAGAAGCCGCTGCAGATGGGTGCGGATGTCGTCGTCTATTCCTGCACCAAGCACATCGACGGCCAGGGCCGCGTGCTCGGCGGCGCGGTGCTGGGCCGGCAGAAATGGGTGGACGAGGTGTTGCAGCCCTACATCCGCAACACCGGCCCGTCGATCTCGCCGTTCAACGCCTGGCTGCTGCTCAAGGGGATCGAGACGCTCGCGCTGCGCGTGCGCGCCGGCTGCGACAGCGCCGAGAAGGTGGCGAACTTCCTGGCCACCCAGCCCGCCATCGCCCGCGTCTGGTATCCCACCCGTAGGGACCATCCGCAGCACGATCTCGCCATGGCGCAGATGACCGCGGGCGGCACGCTGGTCACCTTCGAGGTGCGCGGCGGCAAGGCGGCGGCGTTCGCGGTGATGAACGCCTTCCGGCTGATCAAGGTGTCCAACAACCTGGGCGACAGCAAATCGCTGGCCACCCATCCGGCGACCACCACCCATCTGCGCATCGGCGCCGAGGAGCGCGCCAAGCTCGGCATCACCGATGGGGTGATCCGCCTCTCGGTGGGATTGGAAGATCCGCTGGACATCATCGAGGACCTGCAGGGCGGGCTGGCCGGGCTGGCCGGGCTGGCGGCGCGCCGCGTGGCGGAGTAAGGCGCCGCGCAATAGGGCACCAACGGCGCAGGCGCTTCTGTCCGCGCCGATCCTGGGCTAGCATGATTGGCAGCCATCGGCCATGCGCCGGCCGGAGGGGAACACATGGCCGGGGAACACATGGCCCACGCCTATACATCGACCACGCGCGACATCCTGGTGAGCGTGCGCAGCTTCTTCCTGGCGGACCAGTCCAAGCCGGCGGAGCGCAAGTTCTTCTGGGCCTATCAGGTGCGCATCGAGAACCAGGGTGCGGAGACGGTGCAGCTGATGCGCCGGAGCTGGAAGATCATCGACGGCCGCGGCCGCATCCAGCAGGTGCAGGGCGACGGGGTGATCGGCAAGCAGCCGACGCTGGGGCCGGGCCAGGCGTTCGAATACACCTCAGGCACGCCGCTGGACACGCCGTCCGGCATCATGCAGGGCGCCTATCACATGGTGGTGCCCGATACCGGCGAGGATTTCGATGTCGGCATCCCGGCCTTCAGCCTGGACAGCCCGCACCAGGAGACTCGGCTGCATTGAACCACGCGCGACGTCAGGCGCTGTCCTTGCCCGGCACGGTGTTCAGCAGCCGCGTCGACACCGCCAGCGGCAACAGCCCGACCAGCCGGGCGGCCAGGCCCATCCACCACGGGAACACGATCCGCCGCTTGCCCCGCGCCAGGCCGCGCAGGATGATCCCGGCGGCGCGCTCGGCGGTCATCAGCCCGGGCATGGGAAAGCGGTTGCGCGCGGTCATGGCGGTGCGGACATAGCCCGGGCAGATGCTGGTCATCGCAACCCCGCGCGGCCGGGCGATCGCCGCGGTCGCCACGGTCCAGGCATCGACCGCCGATTTAGATGCGCAATAGGCCGGCGCGCCGGGCGCGGGCACGAAGGCGGCCACCGACGACACCACGGCGATGCGCCCGCGCCAGCCATCCACCCCCTCTGGCTGGGCCTCCATGGCGGCCAGCGCCGGCAGCGCGGTGTTGAGCACGCCGAACAGGTTGACGTCGAAGATCCGGCGCGCCTGGGCCTCGCTTTCCGGCCGGCCGTTGCCGGTCCCGGCGGAAATGCCGGCATTGGCGACCACGAGATCGAGATAGCCGGCCGCGGCAATCCAGGCGGCCATCGCGTCCCGGTCGGTGGCGTCCAGCACCTGGGCCTGCACGCGGGCGCCGCGCGCCCGACAGGTGGCCGCGACATCCTCCAGCCGGGCGGCATTGCGGCCGGACAGGTGCAGCACCGCGCCGGGCCCGGCACAGGCGACGGCAAGGGCTGCGCCAATGCCAGAGGATGCGCCGGTGATCAGGACGGAAGCGAAGGGAGCGTAGGCCATGTTGGGAGTGTAGCCCAGCGCTGCTACAAGGTCGCGCGCCGTATCGAGGACCTGACGATGACCGACGCCGCTCCATGACCATTGCCCCGCGCCACCAGACGGCGATTGCATCGATGACCGGCTTTGCCCGCAGCGAGGCCGCGGGACCCAGCGGTGCCACGGGGGGGGCTTCCATAGGGGGCCCCGCCGCCTGGTCCTGGGCGTGGGAGTTGCGCAGCGTCAACGGGCGCGGGCTGGAACTGCGCATGCGCCTGCCGGGCGGGTTCGACGGGCTGGAGCCGGTGCTGCGCGATCTCGCCGGCAAGCAGCTCAGGCGCGGCAACGTCACCGCCAACCTGACCATCCGGCGGGAGGAGGCGCCGCGCATGGCGCCGGACATGGCGGCGTTGGAACAGGCGCTGGCCCTTGCCCTCGACCTCGCCGCGCGCATCCCCGGCGCGCCCCCGCCGCGCGCCGAGGCGTTGCTGGCGTTGCCCGGCGTGCTGCGCGCCGGTGTGGAGACGCGCGAGGAGGTGACCGCCCCCCAACTCGAGGCCGTCCGGGCCGGTTTCGCCCAGGCGCTGGACGCCATGGTCGCTGCCCGCCGGGCCGAGGGCGCGCGCCTGGCCGGCGTGCTGGCCACCCTGCTGTCTGAGATCACCGCCCTGTGCCACCGCGCCGCCGCCGAGGCTGCCGACCAGCCGGCGGCGCAGAGGGCGCGGATGCTGGAAACCGTGCGCGCGCTGCTCGCCGAGCTGCCGGCGTTGCCGGAGGAGCGCATCGCCCAGGAGGTGGCGCTGCTCGCGGGAAAATCCGATGTGCGCGAGGAGCTGGACCGGCTGGACGCCCATCTGCATGCCGCCCACGCCTTGCTGGCCGAGGGTGCGGCGATTGGCCGGCGCTTCGACTTCCTGGTCCAGGAGTTCAACCGCGAGGCCAACACGCTGTGTTCCAAAAGCGCCAGCGTGGCGCTGACCGCCACCGGCCTGAAGCTGAAGGCGGCGATCGAGCAGCTCCGCGAGCAGGTCCAGAACGTCGAATGACCACACGTCGAATGACCGAGATGATCCGGCATGACGCCCTATGCCTGGTGATTTCCGCTCCCTCTGGCGCGGGCAAGACCTCGCTCACCCGTGCGCTGCTGGAACAGGAGCCCGGCCTGCGCCTGTCGATCAGCATGACCACGCGCGCGCCGCGCGACGGCGAAGTTGATGGTCAGCACTACCATTTCCGCGACCAGCCAACCTTCGACGCCACCGCCGCGTCGGGCGGCTTCCTCGAACATGCCGGCGTCTTCGGCCGCAGCTATGGCAGCCCGCGCACGCCGGTGGAGCAATGGCTGGCCGAGGGCCACGACGTGGTGTTCGACATCGACTGGCAGGGCCATCGCCAGGTGCGCGAAGCCCTGCCGGGGCGCGTTGTCGGCCTGTTCATCCTGCCGCCGTCGCGCGCCGCGCTCGAATCCCGCCTGACCCAGCGCGGCGACACGGCGGCCTCCGTCGCCGGCCGCATGGCCCGCGCCACCGACGAGATGTCCCATGCCGGCGAGTTCGACCATGTCCTGGTCAATGACGATTTCGCCACCGCCCTGGCCCAGGCGCGCGCGGTGCTCGCCGCCGCCCGATTGGCCCGGTCGCGGCTGGCGGGCCTTGATCACTTTCTGGGAGCCCTCTCGCAATGACCAGTGCCATCCTGGCGCAGCGCCGCGCAAGCTATGCCCGGGCGATGCTGTCCGCGTCGGGTGCCGAGAACCCGGCGCTCGAAGCCGCCTTCGCCACCGTGCGCCGGGAAGACTTCATGCCGCCGGGGCCCTGGACGCTGTTTCGCATACCCGGCGGTCAGGAGACCCTGTCGCGCAATGATCCCGCCTTGCTCTACCCGCAGGAGCCGATGCCGGAACTGCTGGTTGTGCTCGACGCAGCCAATGGCATCAACAATGGCAGCCCGACATTGCATGCCAGCATGATGCAGCACCTCGCGGTGCGCCGCGGCGACCGGGTGCTGCATCTTGGTGCCGGTACTGGCTACTACACCGCCATCCTGGCCGAGCTGGTGGGTCCGCAAGGCGCGGTGACGGCGGTGGAGTTCATGCCCGATCTGGCCCGGCAGGCCCAGGCGAACCTGGCGCCCTGGCCATGGGTCCAGGCAGTGCAGGGCGATGCCGCGGCTTTTCCGGTCACGCCGGTCGACCGGATCTACGTGAACTTCGCCGTGGCCGATCCCGCCGATGCCTGGTTCGACCAGCTCAGCGACGGGGGCACGCTGGTGTTTCCCCTGGGCCTCGCCTTTCAGCGCGGCGCCTTGCTGTGCATCACGCGCAAGGGGGCGGGATTTGCCGCGCGCCACATCAGCCCGTGCGGCTTTGTCGGTGCATCCGGGCGGCTGGCCGGGGATGCCGCGCATCAGGCCCGGCTGGCTGCGGCCCTGGCGGCCGGCGGCATTGCCGAGGTGGCCAGCCTGCATCGTCCGCCCGCGCACCCCGCCCAGGCCTGGCTGCGCACGCCCCGCTGGACCCTGTCGCCCGAGTTGCCCCCCGCTTGCTGAGCTGTGCCGCCTGATGGGGGCGCTGTTCGCCATCGTCGCGCCGGTCTTCGCGCTGATTGGCCTGGGCGCCGCATCGGTTCGGCTGCGCCTGCTGGATGACGGCGCGATCAAGGGCATGAACGACTTCGTCTTCTACCTCGCCATGCCCAGCCTGCTGCTCCGCTCGATGATCACCGCGCCGCCGCTGCGCCTGCTCGATGTCGCGGGGTCCTTCATCGCCGGCGCATTGTTGCTGTTCCTGGCTGCAGCCTTGCTCAGCCGCGTGGTGCTGCGCGCCCGTATTTCCACCGCCGGGGTGTTCGCGCTCAACGCCGTATTCGGGAACACCGTCATGCTGGGCGTGCCGATCGTCGACAACGCCTTCGGGGCCGAGGGCCTGGCCTATCTGATGGCGATCGTGGCGTTCCACGCCGCCCTGTTGCTGCCGCTGGCCACCATCCTGATCGAGGCTGACGGCGGCCCTGGCGGACGTCGCACGCCGCTCGACGTGCTGCGCGCCGTCCTGCCCGGCCTGCTGCGCAATCCCGTGGTCATGGTGATCGTCGCCGCCATGCTCTGGCGTGCCACCGGGCTGGGGCTGGCTGCCCCGGTGGAGCGGCTGCTGCTGCTGCTGGGTGCCGCCGGCCCGCCGCTGGCGCTGTTCTGCCTCGGCGCCACCCTGCCCAAGCCCGAGGGCCTGAAGGGTTTGCGCGACGTGATCCTCGCCAGTGCCCTGAAGCTGCTGGTGATGCCGGCGCTGGTGGCCGGGCTGGCCTGGCTGGCCGGGGTGCGCGGGGTGGCGTTCGCCGTTGTCGTGCTCGCCGCCGCCATGCCGACCGGGGCCAATGCCTTTATGCTGGCACGCCGTTTCGGCACCATGATGGAAGCCTCGGCCAGCACCGTGGTGGTCAGCACCGCGCTGTCACTGCTAACGCTGACCGTGCTGCTGGGCTGGCTGCGGTGAAGCAAGACTGGGGCTTTGCCCCTGGACCCCAGCAGGGGGCCGAGCCCCCTGCACCCTCACCCATTCGAGCGCCTTCGCGCCGCTGCGGCGAGACCGACCGCGGTTGCCAGGAGCGCGATGCTTGCGGGTTCCGGCACGTCGGTTGTCACCGGCACGGTCAGGCTGTAGTCGAAGCCTAATACCAACCGCCCTAGCTTCTGACACACGCCCACTGCCTATGTCCGATGGATGCGATCCGCATTGGGTCTTCCGCGAGGAAGTTCCATGCGTCTTTGCATGCTTGGACGATGGCGTCGTAGCTGTCCCAGACCAGACTGCTGAGTT
>CAXNGD010000108.1:0-7902 GCA_964201575.1 Acetobacterales bacterium
GCCCAGCAGCCGCTCCACCAGGGACCGCAGCTCGCCAGGCGATAGACCTTCAATCTCAACAGGTGCTGCCACGCCGACGTTGAATCAGGTCCGCCCGCGTCGGGGGAATCAAAATCACAACAGGCCGCCCGGGGTTTTGCCCCGGCTACCCCGGCTGCTCCATCGCCGCGAAATGCCCGCCGCGCGGCATCTCGGTCCAGCGGCGAACGTCGTAGTAGCGCTCGGCATATTCGCGCGGCGGACGGAAGATCTCCTCGGGGAACGCCGCATAACCGAACGGCACCCCGACGCGCTGGCCGGGGGCGAGCTGCGTTGCCACCCCCGCGCGCTCCTTGTACAGGCGCAGGCTCGATGTGATGTTGGCGGTGAACCAATAGATCGAAATATTGGTCAGCAACTGGTCCCGCGTGAAGCAGTTCAGCGGATCGCCGCCGCAATCGCTCCAGACCCGGAATTTCTCGCTGATCCAGCCGGCCAAGCCCACCGGCGAGTCGGTCAGCCCATAGCCCAGCGCCTGCGGCCGCGTGCGCTGGATATGGCCGTAGGCACCCTCGACCTCGGTCCAGCGCGCCATCTCGGCCGTGTAGGCGCGCTCGGCCGCGCTCAGCGTGGCCGGGTCCGGCGCCGGCAGGATGGTGATGATCAGGTTCTGGTGGATGCCCACCACTGCCTCCGGGGCGGCCAACGCGACGGAGGTTGTCACCGCCGCTCCCCAGTCGCCGCCCTGCGCGCCATAGCGCTCGTATCCCAGCCCCGCCATCAGCTTCGCCCAGAGCTTGCCGATCGCCATCGGGTTCATCCCCATCGCCGCCGGCCGGCCAGAAAACCCGTACCCCGGCAGCGACGGGATCACCAGGTCGAAGCCCTCGTCGCCCCCGGTCAGCAACGGCGCGATCGCCTCGAACTCCACGAACGAACCAGGCCAGCCATGCGTCAGCACCAGCGGCAGGGCGTTCTTCGCCTTGCTCCTCAGATGCACGAAGTGGATGTCCTGCCCGTCGATCGTCGCCATGAACTGCGGCAACGCATTCAGCCGCGCCTCCTGCGCCCGCCAGTCACAGCCATCGCGCCAATACGCCGTCAGCCCCTTGAGCCAGGGCAGCGAGGTGCCCCAGCCCCAGTCATCGTCGTTGATCTCGTCCGGCCAGCGAGTGCGGTCCAGCCGGGCGTGCAAATCGGCGATATCGGCATCCGGCACGGCGATGCGGAACGGGCGCAGGTTCATGGCATGGTGTCCCGAAAGCTCAATCCGGGCGCATAGTATCGCGTCCTCCACGGAGCACCATGGCCTTTCCCATCACCCTGATCGACCTCGCCGGCACGGTGGCATTGCTGCTCTGGGGCGTGCGCATGGTCCAGACCGGCGTGCAGCGCGCCTTCGGCCCCGACCTGCGGCACCTGCTGGGCGGCGCCTTGCGCGGCCGGCTCGCCGCCTTCGCCGCCGGCATGGGGGTCACGGCCGTGCTGCAATCCAGCACCGCCACCGGGCTGATGGTCGCCGGCTTTGCCTCGCTCGGCCTGGTCCAGCTGGTGCCCGCCCTGGCGGTGCTGCTGGGCGCCGGCGTCGGCACCACGCTGATTGTCCAGGTGCTGTCCTTCCACGTCGACGGCCTCGCCCCGGCGCTGTTCCTGGCCGGCTTCCTGATGTTCCGCCGCGGCAGCACCGAGCGAACCCGCGATCTCGGCCACGTCGCCATCGGCCTCGGCCTGATGCTGATGTCGCTGCATCTGCTGTTGGATTTCATTACCCCGTTCGAGGACGCGCCGAGCCTGCGCCTCTTCCTCGGCTCGCTGGCCACCGAACCCGTCCTGGCCGTCCTGCTCGCCGCCGTGGTCACCTGGGCCGCGCACTCCTCAATCGCCGTCGTGCTGCTGGTGATGTCGCTGGCGGCCAAGGGCGTGGTGCCGCCGGCCGCCGCCATGGCCATGGTCCTCGGCGCCAATCTCGACACCGCGATCAACCCGATCCTGGAGGGCAGCGAAGGCGACGACCCCGCCGCCCGCCGCCTCTCGGTCGGCAATCTCCTCCTGCGCGCCGCCGCCTGCCTCGCCGCCCTGGCCGCGCTCTCGCCGCTCTCCATCGCCCTGGTCCAGCTCATCGACCACTCTGGCCGCCTCGTCGCGCTGTTCCACACCGGCTTCAACCTGGCACTGGCCGCCCTGATGCTGCCCCTGCTCGGTCCCTACGCCCGCCTGCTGCGCCGCCTCTTCCCTGACCGCGTGGACAAGGTCGACCCGTCCCGACCGCTCTATCTGCGCGAAGCCGCCCGCGAAGTGCCGGCCGTGGCGATCGGGGCGGCCGCCCGGGAGGCGCTGCGCCTAGCCGACGTGCTGGACGCCATGCTCACCGCCCTGCGCGACGGCCTGGAGAAGCCAGATCGCCGCCTGATCGACGAAGCCCGACGGCTCGATGACGTGGTCGACCGCCTGAACACCGCGATCAAATCCTACCTGACCGGCCTGGACCCCGCCGCGATGAGCGAGTCCGATCACCGCCGCATCGAGGAGGTGCTGGTCTTCGCCCACAACCTCGAACACGCCGCCGACATCGTCGATCGCAACCTGATGGGTGCGGCCGCCAAGCGCCTCAAGCGCGGCCTGGATTTTTCCCCGGCCGACCAGGAGACCCTGCTGGCCCTGGTTGATCGCCTCCTTGCCAATCTGCATGCCGCCGGCGCCGTCTTCATGACCGAGGATGTCCGCGCCGCCCGCGCTCTCGCCGCCGAGAAAGAGGTCTTCCGCGACGCCGAGGACGCCGCCACCCAGGCCCATTTCGCCCGCCTGCGCACCGGCAACACTGATCGCGTCGAGGCCGGCGCCCTGCACCTGGACGTCCTGCGCGACCTTAAGCAAGTCAACGCCCACCTGGTCGCCGCCGCCGCCTATCCGGTGCTCAAGACCCAGGGCGAATTGCTGCCGAGCAGGCTCCGGGAGCCAGGGTAAGGAAGGCCAGGGCTCTGCCCTGGACCCGCTGGGGCCGGCGGCCCCAGACCCCATTCGTTAAGCCCCCCCGTCAAACGCGCTTCATGGGTGAGGATGCAGGGATCCAGGGGCGAAGCCCCTGGCCTTTTTTCCCTTACGCCCAGCCAAGCTCCTTCAGCGCGTACGGCGCGTTCCAGATCTTGGTCATGTGGCTGATCTTGTAGCCGCTGAACTGCATCACGTAGACATAATCGCTGGCGGTGCTTTTGCCGGTAGGCGGCGGGCCACCGGGGCCTGTGTGGGTGCCGTGGAACACGGCATACCCAGCCACGCTGTTGCGCGCCGTGTCCACCCCCCAGAACTTCAAGTCGTAGCGCCCGTCCGGCATGATCACCAGCAGCCCCTTCATCCAGTCGCAATAGGCCGCCAGCGTCTTCACCTCGGCCAACGGCTCCGCCTGCGCGACAAATCCGGCATCAGCGGTGCAATACTGCTTGCACACATCCCACCCCTTCCCGGTCTCGCAGGCATCAAAGAAAGCCTGTGCCGTTTCCGTGATCGAAGCCATCGCTCTTCCCCTTTTGTTACGCCATCGGCGAGCCTAGGCGCTCACCCCGGCTGGCGTCCAGCGCCGCCTGCAGCATGTAGGCCGCCGCCATCTTGTCCACCACCGCCGCCCGCCGCTTGCGCGTCATGTCGGCCTCCTGGATCAGGAAACGGTTGACCGCCGAGGACGACATCCGCTCGTCCCAAAGCGCCACCGGCAACCCGGTCTCCGCCGAGATCGCATGCGCCCAGTCCCGCGCCGCCTGCGCCGCCGGCCCGCTGCTGCCATCCATCGACAGCGGCAACCCCACCACCAGCCCGCCCACGCCTTCCTTCTGAGCAATCCGCCCGAGCGACCCCGCATTCTCCTTCAGCTTGCCGCGCCTGAGCGAACTATGCGGCGAAGCCAGCATCAGGCTGACATCGGACAGCGCCAGGCCGATCGACTGGGACCCCGGGTCGATCCCGAGGAGACGCTGGCCAGCCAGCAGTTGCGCGCGCAGATCGATCATGTTGAACAGGGGCATGGCCGCGTTTATGGTCCGCGCCCCGCCTGCCCGCCAGCGCTAATGGCAAGGAACACACATGTCGCTCGATCCGTCGGCAGTTCGCCGCATCGCCAAGCTGGCCCGCATCCGCGTCGATGAGGCCCAGGTCGAGGCGCTGCGCACCGACCTCAACGCCATCCTCGGCTGGATCGAGCAGCTCAACGAGGTCTATGTCGAGGGCGTCGAACCGCTCACCGGCGGCACCACGATGGCCCTGCGCCTGCGCGAAGACGCGGTTGCCGATGGGGGCATCGCCGAGGCGGTGCTGGCCAACGCGCCGGACCGCAACGGCCCCTACTTCGCCGTGCCCAAGGTGGTCGAGTGATGCTCACCGACCTGACCCTGGCCCAGGCCCGCGAAGGCCTGCGCCGCCGCGACTTTTCCGCCCTCGATCTCACCAACGCCTATCTCGCCGCGATCGACGCCCTGAACCCCCGGCTCAACGCCTATGTCCTGGTCACCGCCCAGGCCGCCCGCGCCCAGGCCATCGCCGCGGACGCCGCCCTGGCCGAGGGGCGCTTCGCCGCGCTGACCGGCATTCCGCTCGCCATCAAGGACCTGTTCTGCACCCTGGGCGTGCGCACCACCGCCGGCAGCCGCATCCTGGAACCCTTCATCCCGCCCTATGAAAGCACGGTGACGGCGAACCTGCTGCGCGACGGAGCGATCTTCCTCGGCAAGGCGAACATGGACGAGTTCGCCATGGGCTCGTCCAACATGACCTCCGCCTTCGGGCCGGTCGCCTCGCCCTGGACCCGGGCGGGAGACAACCGCCCGCTCGTTCCCGGCGGCTCCTCCGGCGGCTCGGCCGCGGCCGTCGCGGCCCGCATCGCGCTCGGTGCCACCGCCACGGACACTGGCGGCTCGATCCGTCAGCCCGCCAGCTTCTGCGGCATCGCTGGCATCAAGCCCACCTATGGCCGCTGCTCGCGCTGGGGCATCGTCGCCTTCGCCTCCTCGCTGGACCAGGCCGGACCGCTCGCCCGCACGGTCGAGGATGCGGCGATCCTGCTCGGCTCGATGGCCGGGTTCGATCCCAAGGATTCCACCAGCGCCGACCTGCCGGTGCCCGATTTCGCCACCGCCTGCCGCCGCGGGGTCAAGGGGCTGCGCATCGGCGTGCCGCGCGAATACCGCATGGACGGCATGGCGCCGGAAATCGAGGCGCTGTGGCAACAGGGCCTGCAATGGCTGCGCGACCAGGGCGCGGAGATCGTCGACGTCTCGCTGCCGCACACGAAATACGGCCTGGCCACCTATTACATCGTCGCCCCCGCCGAAGCCTCCTCCAACCTGGCGCGCTATGATGGCGTGCGCTTCGGCGCCCGAACCGACGGCGCCGACCTCGCCGAGCTCTACGAGAACACCCGCGCCGAAGGCTTCGGCGCCGAGGTCCGCCGCCGCATCCTGATCGGCACCTATGTCCTCTCCGCCGGCTACTACGACGCCTACTACCTCAAGGCCCAGAAGGTCCGCGCCCTCATCCTGAACGACTTCACCGAAGCGTTCCGCCGCGTCGACGCCCTCGTCACCCCCACCGCGCCCTCGGCCGCCTTCGCCCAAGGCGAGAAGATGGACGATCCCATCACCATGTACCTGAATGACATCTTCACCGTCCCCGCCAACATGAGCGGCATCCCCGGCCTGTCCGTCCCCGCCGGCCTCGACTCCCAGGGCCTGCCCCTCGGCCTGCAGGTGCTGGGCAAACCCTTCGACGAAGAAACCGTCTTCGCCGTCGGCGCCGCCCTGGAACGCGCGGCGAATTTTTCCGCGCTGCCGGGCATTCGGGCGGGAATTTGAGCGGTGTCGATCGATTTAAGCAACAAGACCGCACAGGAATTGGATAACCTCCTTACGAACTACAGACGAAAAGGTCGCACGCAAGACCCCGTGTTTCTTGAAATCCTTCGACTTCGTGAGCTCAAGAACAAAAACAAACTGGAGTTCGATCGTTCGCTCGAGATCGTGATGGCTGCCGCCAGAGACAAGAAATTCGTTGCCTATAAGGCATTGGCCGTCGCAAGCGGAGCCGAGTGGTCCAAGGTCCATTGGGAGATGTCAAACCACTTGCAGCAGATGTTGGAGTATACATTTGCCAAAGGTTGGCCTCCGCTAAGCGCCATTGTCGTCAATGCCGAGAACGTTAGAACCGGCGAAATGAAGGAGTCTGCCCGTATCGGTTTCCTAAAGGGCGCACGTGACGCAGGGTATAGTGCTGGTGGTGATACCGACGACGATATAAGGAAGATCCAAGCATCAGTCTTTGAGTGGGCCGAGCAAGCGGTGAACACATGACCTATACCATCGAGGGATCGAGCGGCGCCTGGGAAGTGGTGGTCGGCCTGGAAGTCCACGCCCAGGTCATCAGCCGCTCCAAACTGTTCAGCGCCGCCGCAACCGCGTTCGGCGCGCCGCCCAACAGCCAGGTCAGCTTCGTCGATGCCGCCTTCCCCGGCATGCTGCCGGTGCCGAACCGCGAGGCGATCACCCAGGCGGTGCGCACCGGCCTCGGCCTCAATGCCCAGATCAACCTGACCAGCCGCTTCGACCGCAAGAACTATTTCTACGCCGACCTGCCGCAGGGCTATCAGATCAGCCAGTTCGAACACCCCATCGTCGGCACCGGCACCGTCGAGATCGAACTGGCCGACGGCACCACCAAGCCGATCGGCATCACCCGCCTGCACCTCGAACAGGATGCCGGCAAATCCCTGCACGACCAGCATCCGACCAAGAGCTTCATCGACCTCAACCGCTCCGGCGTCGCCCTGATGGAGATCGTCAGCGAGCCCGACATCCGCTCGCCCGAGGAAGCCGGCGCCTATGTCAAGAAACTGCGCTCAATCCTGCGCTATCTCGGCACCTGCGACGGCAACATGGAGGAAGGCTCGCTGCGCGCGGACGTCAACGTCTCCGTCCGCAAGGCCGGCGAGGCCTACCGCACCCGCTGCGAGGTCAAGAACGTCAACTCCGTCCGCTTCGTCATGCAGGCGGTCGAGACCGAGGCGCTGCGCCAGATCGCAGTCTGGGAATCCGGCGGCACGGTGGACCAGGAGACGCGACTGTTCGATCCGAATAGGGGCGAAACCCGGCCGATGCGCAGCAAGGAAGACGCGCATGACTACCGCTACTTCCCCGACCCCGACCTGCTGCCGGTGGTGCTCGAACAATCCTGGGTGGACCAGCTCAAGGCCGCCCTGCCGGAACTGCCGGACGCCAAGCAGGCCCGCTTCATCGCCGAATACGGGCTCAGCCGCTACGACGCCGGCGTGCTGGTCGCCGAACAGGCCACCGCCCTGTTCTTCGAGACGGTCGCCCGCGGCCGCGACGCCAAACTGGCGGCGAACTGGGTCACCGGCGATTTCTTCGCCGCCATGAACCGCACCGGGCGCAGCATCGAGGACCCGCCGGTCAGCGCCGCCGATCTCGGCAAGCTGCTGGACCTGATGGCCGACAACACCATCAACGGCAAAATCGCCAAGGACGTCTTCGAGGCGATGATCGAGACCGGCAAAAGCCCCGCCGCCATCGTCGACGAGCGCGGCCTGCGCCAGGTCACCGACACCTCGGCCATCGATGCCGCCGTCGATGCCGTCATCGCCGCCAATCCGGACAAGGCCGCCGAATACCGCGCCGGCAAGGACAAACTGTTCGGCTTCTTCGTCGGCAACGTGATGAAAGCCATGGCCAGCAAAGGCAATCCCGCCCTGGTCAACGCCGCACTGAAACAACGCCTCGGCTAGCAGCCTGTCGGACTTAACGCGACGCGGAAGCTGTCGGTAGAATTGTTGCATCGCTTCGCCGTTTTTGCTGTTTGGATATCTGCTGGATGGGCAATTTCCGTCTGATTGACCGCGAGACCGGCTTTCTGATGCCACCATCGGTG
>CAXNGD010000109.1:0-7866 GCA_964201575.1 Acetobacterales bacterium
GCAGCGCGAGCCGCAGCGCTTCGCCTTCGATGCCGCCGTGCGCATCCTCGCCCATGCCGCGCGCGCGCCGGACCTCGAAGGCGCTGTGCGCTTCCACAGCCCGCCGGGCCTCGCCTTCCCGCCCGCCGACATTCTCGCGGTCCAGCCGGCCCAGGGCGCCCTGCCGCCCGCCGTGACCACCCCGGTGATGGCGCTGACCGGGGCCACCGGCGTGCTGCCGCGCTACTACAGCGAAGTCCTGGCCACCACCCTGCGCAACCGCTCACGCGCGCTGCACGATTTCCTGGACATGCTGTCCCACCGCTTCGTGCTGCATTTCGCCCGCGCCGGCGCCAAGTACCGCCTGAACCGCGCCACCGAGGCCGCCCGGCTGCAACCGCCAGGCCCTGGGCGTGAGGCGTTGGCCAGCGACCCCATGGCCGGGGCGCTGCTCGCGCTCACCGGCTATGGCACGCCGGGGCTGGTGGGCCGGATGGAGGCCGGGGCGGACGCCCTCATGCACTATGCCGGCCTGCTGGCAATGCGCCCGCGCTCGGCCGACCGCCTGGCCGCGCTGGCCTCGGACTGGCTCGGCCGGCGCGTCGAGGTGGAGCAGTTCGCCGGCGTCTGGCTGACCCTGCCGCCCGACCAGCGCACCCGCATGCCACAGGGCCGGCGGCAAGGCGCGTTCCATCAGCTCGGCGTCGATGCGGCGATCGGCGTGCGCGCCTGGGACATCCAGGCCCGCGTCGTCCTGCGTATCGGCCCGCTCGACCGCGACGGCTTCAACGCCCTCCTGCCGGACCGGCCGGCGCTGCGCCGCCTGGTGGCGCTGATCCGCGCCTATCTCGGCTACGAGACCGGCTTCGCCGTCAATCCGGTGCTGGCCCCCGAGGCGGTGCCCGAGATGATGCTGGGCGGCGGCGGCGGCGCACCGTCGCGGCTCGGCTGGAACACCTGGCTGCCGGCACCTGGTCTCGGCCGGCATGCTCCCGCGGCGGACGCCATTTTCGAGGCCGAGATTGTCGAAGCGGAGGCCGAACGGGCAAGGACCGGCAGATGAGCGACAGCTGGAACAGCGGCTATGTCACGGACGTCGAGTACACAAGCGGCTACTTCATCTCCCAGTCGCCGCAGATGCTGGCGCTGTCCTGCCTGATCAACGGCTACGCGGTCGAAGCGCCATGGGACCGGCGTCCCATGCATTACCTCGAACTCGGCTGCGGGCGCGGCGCCAATGCCTGTATCATCGCCGCGGCCAATCCCCTCTGGCAGGTCACCGCGATCGACTTCATGCCGGCTGCCATCGCCGATGCCAGGCGCCTGGCCGCCGATGCCGGTCTGGACAACATCAGCTTCATCGAGGCCGACCTCACCGACTTCGCCGAGACCGCCCAGGGCAAGGCGCTGGCCGAGGCTGACATGATCACTGCGCACGGCGTCTGGAGCTGGGTGGGCGACGCCGTGCGAGCCGGCATCGTGCGCCTGGCCGCCGCCAAGCTGCGCGCCGGCGGGCTGATGCACCTCAGCTACAACGCGCTGCCGGCGCAACAGGGCATGCTGGCGCTGCAGCGGCTGATGCGCGAGGTCGGGATCCGCATGACCAGCCGCAGCGACCGCCAGGCGCTCGTCGGGCGCGATATCGTCCAGGCGCTGGCAAAGGCAGAGGCCACCCACCTCACCTCCACCGCGACGGCGCGCGACCTGCTGGGGCGATTGGACAACATGCCGGCGTCCTATCTCGCCCATGAATACATGAACGTGGATTGGCATCCATTCTTTCACGCCGATGTCGCCCGCGCCCTGGCAGCGGCCAAGCTGGAATTCGCCGGCTCGGCGCGGCTGGTGGAGAACTTCGTCGACCTGCTGCTGACGCCGGCGCAGAAGGCCATCCACGACCGCTTCGACGATCCCGCCCTGCGCGAGCTGGTGATCGACACCTGCATCACCCGCATCCTGCGCCACGACATCTACATCCGCGGCGCCGCCCGGCTGAGCCAGCGTGCGCGCGACGCCGCACTGGGGCGCGTGCGCCTGGCGCTGGCGACCGCGCCGGACCAGTTCGCCTATGTGTTGAAAACCCAGGCGGGCCAGGCCCAGCTCGACCAGGCGCATTACCGCCCGATGGTGGACGCCCTCGCCCAGGGCACCTGCAGCCTCGCCGAACTGAGCGCCCTTGCCGGCGGCAAAGGCGCAGGCGTCAATCTCCCCGAGCTGGCGATGGTGATGGCCGGCACCTACCAGGCCATGGTGGTCGCCGATCACGCCGCCATCCCATCGCCGCGTATGCACCGCTTCAACCAGGCGATGGCCCTGCGCGATGTGCGTGCCGACAACCCGAACGCCCCGAGCGCCATGGCCAGCCTGCGCCTCGGCGCCGGTTATCCGATGCGCGCCGACGAAGTCATGGTGGCATCGCGCATCGGCATCACCGGCGCGCTGCCAGACCCTGCCGAACTCGCCGCCGAACTGCTGCCGCAGGGCGCGGCGCGCGACGAATTCGCCGGCCTCATCGCCACCATGCTACGCGACCGCCTCCCGGTCTGGCAGCGTCTCGGGCTCGTCTGACCAGCCGCCAGACGCTATTCCACCAGCCGCGCCCGCAGCGCCGCGCGGCGCGTGTCATCCATCCCGATCCGCTCGCGCAGATAGGCATCGACGCTGCCGTGCGATTGCTGGATCGCCTGCATTGCCGCCTCCAGGAAGGCCGGCTGCACCGTCAGCAGCGTGTCCGCCACATGCTGCGGCAGCCCGGCCGCCACCTCGGCATCGCGCCGCCACAACCGGTTGGTCGCCAGGTAATCCTCATGGATCACCTCCTCCGACACCCCCAGCGCCGACAGGATCAGCATAGCCGCCACCCCGGTGCGGTCCTTGCCGGCGGTGCAATGAAACAGCACCGGCGCCGGCGTCTCATGCAGCAACAGGTCGAACATCGCGGCATAGCGATGGTGCCAGTCATTGATGTACGAGCCATAGGCCTGCCGCATCACCCGCACCACGTCATCGCCGGTGGAATTCGGATCCTCCACCAGATCCTTCAGCGACGCCCCGATGGTCGGCGCGATCGTCAGCTCGTGGATCTCCACCCCCTCGGTCATCTTCGTCGGCCAGCGCGCCCGCTCGCCATCGCCGCGGAAATCGACGATATGCCGCACCCCCAGCGCCTTCAGCGCCGCGACATCGCTCTTGGTCACCCCATGCAGCGCCGCCGAGCGAAACACCTGCCCGCGCTTTACCCGCCCGCCATCGCGCGTCGGCCAGCCGCCGAGATCGCGCAGGTTGGACGCCCCCTGCAACGGGATCTCGTGCGGCAGCTCTACAATGCGCGCCATCAGGCAGCCCCCCCGTGGTCGAATTCGAAGCGATACCCCGCCCCGGCGCGCCGAACCCGGCCGATATGCGGCACGCCGAAATGCGCCGGAAAAACCCGCGCCCCGGTCTCGCAGCACAGCTCCAGCACCCGCCGGCGCGACGCCTCGGCCTGGCGCGGATCGCTGCAGAACCGGCTGCTCCATTCCGGCCGATAGACCTGGATCGGATGGTGCATCACATCGCCGATGAAGATGCCCTCCTCGCCGCGCGACATCAGCCGCAGCACCACATGGCCGGGCGCATGCCCCGGCGCCGGCTCGATCAGGATGTCGTCGCCAAGCCGGTCGGTCATCTCCACCACCTGGGCCTGCCCGGCGGCGATCACCGGCAGCACGGAGTCGATGAAGATCGCCGCCTGTGCTGGTGCGAGGTCCTTGTTCTTCGTGGGATCCCAGTAGTCGGCCTCGACGCGCGAAAAGACGTATTTGGCGTTCGGGAAGGTCGGCACCCAGCGGCCATCGAGCAGCCGCGTGTTCCAGCCGACGTGGTCGACATGCAGATGGGTGCACATCACATAATCCACCTGCTCCGGCTCCACCCCGGCGGCGCGCAGCCGGTCCAGATACGGCGTGTCCAGCATGTGGAACCGATCGAACCCCGGCCGCTCCTTGCTGTTGCCGCAGCACGTATCCACCACGATGGTGTGGTGCCGGGTCTTGATCACCCAGGAATGGATCGACGAGATGAATTTTCCCGAAGCTGCCTCGTAGTAATGGGGCGACAGCCAGCCGCCGTGCTCCTTCAGCACCGCGGGATCCCAGTCCGGCAGCAGGTGCTCGGGCGGAAACCCGGGCCCCATCAGCTCGTGGACGCGGGTGACGCTGGTGTCGCCGATCATGCGCGTGGTCATCGCGGTGCTGCCTCCCGGGGGTGCGGAATCCCACATGCCAGCAACCCTGCCCGTTGCGCAATGGCCCCGCCACCGTGCTATCAAGGGCTGCTAAGCAGGCATTAATCTTCCGATGGCATCACCCTGTTCCGCCGCGATGGCGCATCTTCTTTCAGCTTCCAACCCCTTTGTGGTGGGCCGATGAGCCTGCATTTCATCTCCGATCTCGGCGACCAGGCCGTCATCCTGCCGGTCCTGGTCGTTGTCGGCCTCGTCCTGCTGCTCGCCGGCTGGTGGCGCGCGGCTGCGGCCTGGTTCTTCGTGGTGCCCGGCACGCTCGGCGTGGTGCTGTTCGCCAAGCTGTCGACCATGGCCTGCCAGGGCCTTTTGCCGCCGATCGGCCTGCTCAGCCCAAGCGGCCATGCCAGCGCCTCGGCGGTGGTCTATGGCGGCGCCCTCGCCCTGTTGCTCGGCGGCGGAAGGTTCCGCTTCGGTGTGGCGGTCGCCAGCGGCTTGGCCGCCGGAACTCTGGTTGGCTACACCCGCCTCGCCCTCGAAGTGCACACCCTGGCGGATGTCCTCGTCGGCGACCTGCTCGGCACGATGGGCGTCGTGGTACTGATCTGGCTCACCGGCCCGCGCCCGCGCCCGCGCCTGCGCCATGGCTGGATCAGCGCCTCGGCGGCGGTGCTGGCCGTGGTGGTGCTGTTCCATGGCCGGCACGTCTATGCCGAGATGCACATCAAGCGCGCCTCGCAGGAGATCTGGCCGCTGACCCTCTGTTCCAGGCTTTAGCGCCCGCTTTGCGACGCTCCCGCTTTGCTCCATCCTCTCGCCGCCGGTAAGGTCCCCCCAACCGCATGGAGGGACGCATTGGTGAGCGACTATTTCTACGAACCCAGGCGGGGCCACGGCCTGCCGCATGACCCGTTCAAGGCCATCGTCGCCCCGCGCCCGATCGGCTGGGTCGGCACGGTCGATGCCCAGGGCCGGCCCAACCTCGCCCCCTACAGCTTCTTCAACGCCATCTCCACCTTCCCGCCGATGGTCTACTTCAACAGCGAGGGCCGCAAGGACAGCCTGAACAACGTCGAGGCCACCGGCGAGTTCACCTGCTCCCTGGTCAGCGCCCCGCTCGCCCGCGCCATGAACGCCACCTCCGCCCCCTCGGCCCCGGGCGTCAACGAATTCACCCTCGCCGGCCTGGCCATGACCCCCAGCAGCCGCATCAAGCCGCCCTACGTCGCCGAGGCGATCGCAGCACTGGAATGCAAGGTCACCCAGATCATCCAGCTCTCCGGCATTGACGGCGTGCAGCTCCAGACCTGGATGGTCCTCGGCGAGGTGATCGGCGTGCATATCGACGATCGCTGGCTCAAAGACGGCATTTTCGACACCGCTGGCGCCAACCCGATCGCCCGCTGCGGCTATCGCGGCGACTACACCGAGGTCACCAGCCTGTTCGAGATGATCCGCCCCACCGCCTGACGGAAGCGACAGCGCCGGCGCAGGGCCCCCCTGCGCCGGCCAATCGCTGAAATCCGCCATCGCGGCCTTGACGACAGCCCGGCCCTGCGCCATTTCCCGATAATCAGGACCAAGTCAGTCCGGAAAGGCCGCCATGCTCCGCCTGTCCAAACTCACCGACTACGCCGTTGTCGTGCTGATCCGCCTCGGCGAGGTCGACCGCACCGCGCCCGACTGCGTCCAGACCTCGCCAGGCCTGTCCGCCGGCACCGGCGTTCCGGAGCCGACCGTGGCCAAGGTGCTGAAGGCCCTGGCCAGCGCCAGCCTGGTCTCCTCGCAGCGCGGCGCCCGCGGCGGCTACCGGCTGATGCGCCCCCTGACCGAGATCACGGTCGCCGACGTCATCATCGCGGTGGACGGCCCGATCGCCCTGACCGCCTGCGTCGAGGGCTCCACCACCTGCTGCGACGTCTCCTCGGTCTGCGCCGTCAAGGGACGCTGGGACCTGGTCAACGATGTGATCCGGGAGTCGCTTGCGTCGATCACCCTGGCTGACATGCGCCTGGCCTCTGTGCCACTCGCGTTCCGCGTGCCCGCCGAGCACGCGATCCTTTCAAGCGCCGCAGAATAGCTAGGGGGCTTGCCATGCCAGCCGTTGCCGAAACCATCGACGCCGTCCAGGCCGCCACCGAGGGTGGCTACAAATGGGGCTTCTCCACCGATATCGAGATGGACATGGCCCCGAAGGGCCTGAACACTGACATCATCCGCCTGATCTCCGCCCGCAAGGAGGAGCCGGAATGGCTGCTGGAATGGCGCCTCAAGGCCTATGCCATCTGGCTCAAGATGGAAGAGCCGAACTGGGCGATGGTGAACCACCCCCCCATCGACTATCAGGACCTGCATTATTACGCCGCCCCGAAGAAGAAGCCCGGCCCCAAGAGCCTCGATGAGGTCGACCCCGAACTGCTCCGCACCTACGAGAAACTCGGCATCCCGCTCAAGGAACGCGCCATCCTGGCCGGCGTCGAGGGCGCGGAGGACGAACGCCCGCAAGTCGCCATGGACGCCGTGTTCGACAGCGTCTCGGTCGCCACCACCTTCAAGGCTACGCTGGCCAAATCCGGCGTCATATTCTGCCCGATCTCCGAAGCCGTCCGCGACCACCCGGAACTCGTCCGCAAATACCTCGGCAGCGTCGTCCCGGTCAGCGACAACTACTTCGCCGCCCTGAACTCCGCCGTCTTCACGGATGGCAGCTTCGTCTACATCCCCAAGGGCGTGCGCTGCCCGATGGAGCTCTCCACCTATTTCCGCATCAACGCCCGCAACACCGGCCAGTTCGAACGCACCCTGATCATCGCCGAGGACAGCAGCCACGTCTCCTACCTCGAAGGCTGCACCGCCCCGCAGCGCGACGAGAACCAGCTCCATGCCGCCGTGGTCGAGCTGATCGCCATGGACGACGCAGTGATCAAATACAGCACCGTGCAGAACTGGTACCCCGGCGACGCCGACGGCCGCGGCGGCATCTACAACTTCGTCACCAAGCGCGGCGCCTGCCGCGGTGCCCGCAGCAAGATCAGCTGGACTCAGGTCGAGACCGGCTCGGCGATCACCTGGAAATACCCCTCCTGCGTCCTGCTCGGCGATGACAGCGTCGGCGAGTTCTACTCGGTGGCCCTGACCAACAACTACCAACAGGCCGACACCGGCACCAAGATGATCCACATCGGCAAGCGCACCCGCAGCACAATCGTCTCCAAGGGCATCAGCGCCGGCCACTCGAACAACACCTATCGCGGCCTGGTCCGCGTCGACCGCCGGGCGGACGGCGCGCGCAATTTCACCCAGTGCGACAGCCTGCTGATCGGCGACCAGTGTGGCGCCCACACCGTGCCCTACATCGAAAGCCGCAACCCGACGGCCAAGCTGGAACACGAGGCCACCACCTCGAAGATCGACGACGACCAGCTGTTCTATTGCCGCCAGCGCGGCCTGAACCAGGAAGATGCAGTCGGCTTGATTGTCAACGGCTTCTGCAAGGATGTTCTCAAGGAACTTCCGATGGAGTTCGCCGTCGAGGCGCAGAAGCTGCTGGCGGTGAGTCTCGAAGGGTCCGTGGGTTGAATCAAGAGAAAATAGCAAGACCAGGGGCTTTGCCCCTGGACCCCACCAAAGGCAGAGCCTTTGGAATCCATTACTTAGGGGACGGG
>CAXNGD010000110.1:0-7810 GCA_964201575.1 Acetobacterales bacterium
CGCGAGGGGTTCCAGATCGAGCCCGGCCCGATCCCCACGGCCACGAAAATCCGCCTGATCGAGGCGCTGGCCGAAACCGGGCTGCATCACATCCAGGTTTGCTCGTTTGTGAATACGCGGCTGGTGCCCGGTTGGGCCGATGCCGAGGCTACGGTGGAAGGGTTCACCATGCGGCCGGGCGTGGACTACACCGCGCTGTGGTTCAATTCGAACGGGTTGGAGCGGGCGCTGGCGTACCGGGAGAAGCTGACCATGAGCGGGTCGATCTCGTTGACCGCCAGCGAGGGGTTCACGCGCAAGAACCTCAACCGCAGCCATGAGGAGAACGTGGCGGCGATGAAGAAGCAGACCGCGCTGCATCTGAGCCACGGCATCAAGGTCAACCGCATCGGCGTGATGGCGGCGTTCGGCTGCAACTACCAGGGCGATATCTCGGCCGAGCAGGTGGTCAAGACGCTGGAAGACGGCATGGCGATCGCCGCCGAGGCCGGGGCGGAGATCGAGGTGTTCTCGCTGGCCGACACCATGGGCTGGGCGATTCCGCCGCGTATCGAGCGGGTGATCGCCACGGTGCGGGCGAAGTGGCCGGCGATGAAGATCGCGCTGCACCTGCATGATACCCGCGGGCTTGCGGTGGCCAATGCGCATGCCGCGCTGAAGCTGGGGGTGAGCCAGTTTGACAGCACCGTGGGCGGCCTCGGCGGCTGTCCGTTTGCCGGGCAGAAGGGGACGGCGGGCAATATCTGCACCGAGGAGCTGGTGCTGTTGTGCGAGGAGATGGGGATTGCCACTGGCGTTGATCTCGACCGGCTGATTGAGGTGGGCCGGATGGCCGAGGAGATTGTCGGCCACGTGCTGCCCAGCGAGCTGATCCATGCCGGTTCGCTCGGCGCGTTCCGGCGCATGGCCGCCGAATGACGGCAAACGCGGCGCCCCTGGCGGGGCTTCGGGTGCTGGAGTTCAGCCATACCATCATGGGGCCGACGGCCGGGCTGGTACTGGCCGATCTCGGCGCCGATGTGATCAAGGTGGAGCCGGCGCCGAAGGGCGATCACACGCGCGGGCTTGGCGGGTTTGCCGCCGGGTTCTTTGCCGCGTTCAACCGCAACAAGCGCGGCATTGCGCTGGACCTCAAGCGGCCGGAGGGCCAGGCGGCGGTGCATCGGCTGGTGGAACAGGCGGATATCGTGCTGGAGAATTACGGGCCGGGCACGATGGAGCGGCTGGGCTGCGGTTACGAGGTGCTGGCGGCGCGCAATCCGCGGCTGATCTATCTGGCGCTGAAGGGCTATCTGGCCGGGCCTTATGCGCATCGCCCGGCTTTGGACGAGGTGGTGCAGTTCCATGTCGGGCTCGCCCACATGACTGGGCCGTATGGCCGGCCGCTTCGGGCGGGCGCATCGATCATCGACATCCTGGGCGCGGTGTTCGGCGTGGTCGCGGTCCAGGCCGCTTTGCGTGAGCGCGATGTCACCGGGCGCGGGCAGCGCGTGTCCAGTGCGCTGTTCGAAAGTGCGGCGTTCCTGATGGCCAGCCATATGGCCGGCATCGCCATCACCGGCGAGGACATGCCGCCGATGCCGGAGCGCCGCGGCGCCTGGGCGATCTACGAGGTCTTTCCGACATCCGATGGCCAGCTCTTCATCGGCGTGACCAGTGACCAGCAATGGGTCCGCTTCACCGAGGAGTTCGGGCTCCAGGGGCTCGCCGCCGATCCGCGCCTGGCCACCAACGTGATGCGGGTGAGCGAGCGCGAGTGGCTGATCCCGGCGCTGAAGACCGTCACCGCCGTGCTGCCGACCGCTGAGGTGGCCGCGCGGCTGGAGCGCTGCGCGGTGTCCTGGGCGCCTGTGGGAAAACCCGCCGACATGTTCGAGGACGCGCATCTGCTGGCCACTGGCGGGCTGCTTGATGTGTTCGTGTCCCGCATTGGCGGCGAGGCCGGCGTGAAGGTTGGCCTGCCGGCGCTGCCGCTGGAGTTCGGGCCGGAACGCGGGCGCGGCACGCTGCACCGCCAGCCGCCGCGCGTTGGCGAGCACAATGCCGAGGTGCTGGGCGAGGCGGGGTTCAGTGCGGCGGAGATTGCTGGTTTGGCGGCTTCAGGGATCATGGTTGCGGCTTAGGCGCGGCACGTCACGCCGCCTGTTGCAGCCCGGCCAGGACGCGCGCGACGGCTTGGTCGAGCGACTTGCCGTTGTCCGCCAGCGTCTCGGCTGTGCGATGCAGGCTTGAGAGGGCGCTCAGCGTGGCGTGGACGTTGCCGGACACTCCGCCGATGCTGGCGGCCACCTGACCGGTGCCGGTGGCGGCCACGCTCACCATCGCGCCGATCTGTTCGACGGCGGCGGCCTGGGACTCGACTGCTTCGGCGATGGCGCCGGCGATGTGCTCGATCTCGCCGACCACCGAACCGATGCCGCGGATCGACCGCACCGCGTCCTGGGTGGCCGCCTGGATCGCCACGATCTGTTCCGAGATATCGCTGGTCGCCTTGGCCGTCTGACCGGCCAGTTGCTTCACCTCGCTTGCCACCACGGCGAAGCCCTTGCCGGCATCCCCGGCGCGCGCCGCCTCGATGGTGGCGTTCAGCGCCAGGAGATTGGTCTGTCCGGCGATGTCGGAGATGAGCTTCACAACATTGCCGATCTGCGCTGCGGCTTCGCTCAGCTTGTGGACCGCGGCATCGGTTGCCGCCGTTTCGGACACCGCGCGGCGCACCACGCTGCCCGCCTCGGAGACCTGTCCGGTGATCCGCACGACGAGGGTGGCCAGAGCATCGGCGGATTCGGTGACATTGCGCACATTGCTGTCTGCGTCTGCGGCCCCTTGTGCGGCGGCGCTGGCATTTTCGGACACCGTGGTGATTTGCCGGCCGATTGCGTCCGCGGCGCTGTCGACCGAGGATGCGAGGGCGCCGGCCACCCCGCCGATCTCAGCCTGGATCAGCGTGGCCAGGTCCTTGCGGGCTTGTCCGCGGGCCTGTTCGGCAATGTGCCGTGCCGCACCCGCCTCGGCTTCCACGCCCCGGGCGCGCAGCACCTGGCCGCGCAAATGGTCGAGCGAGCGGGCGAGCTGGCCCACTTCGTCCCGGCGGTCGGTGCCGGGCACGATCACGTCCAACTCGCCCGAGGCGATGCGGTCGGTGGCGGTGCGCAGGCTGTTGAACGGACGGAAGCTGCGGCGCAGCAGGACGGCGCCGATCAGGCTGATCACCACGACCACTGCGATGGCGGGGACCGCGACATTGATCAGGCCGTCCCGGGTCACCGCCGCCACGTCGGCGGTCCTGGTGCCGACGAACAACAGGCCAACCTGCTTGCCCGCCGCATCGTGCACCGGCTTGTAAATGTTGAGGTAGTCGGTGCCGAGGATCGTGTTGCGGCCTTCGAAAAGTACACCGCGGCCGATCGCGCTGTCATGGGCGGCGCCGGCCGCGAGCTGGGTGCCGACGGCGCGCGAGCCATCGGGACGGGGTACCGTGGTGGCGATCCGGCGGTCGCCGAGGAACAGGGTGGCGACGCGGCCAAGTCGGCTGATGGCGTCGACGATGTCGTTGCGCCCGTTCAGCGCGGTATCGCCCAGCAGCATGCGGTCGCCGTCGCGGCGCCAGACGGTGCCGTGGGGGCGCAGCACTTCCTCGAACGCGGCCAGGCGGGTGCGGAGCGCATCCTGCGCGGTGGCTTCGGCCTGTTTGACCTGGGCACTGATGGTCCCGGCCCCGACGATCGCCACCGCGACGAGAACCGCGGCGATGCACAGAAGGAGCAGGCGGTGTGCCAGCGAGAGGGCGGGAAGGCGAAGCGTTGCCATGCTTCGACTCCTGGATTTCGCGGCCCCCTTCGCAAAGGATGGTGCACATCCGGTGAATCACGCCCTGGCCGCATCGCGGACGCCACGATTGTTGATGCAACGACTGTTGAGCCGGGCGGTATCGGCTAGCCGGTCGCCGGGTGGATCAAACTGCGCTACTGGAATGGGGTGCTGTTCATCGTCCTGCGGCGTGCAGGGCTGGTGCGGCGGATGAGGGGAGCGGTGAGATGATGTGGCCGGTTGATGACTGGGGTGGCTTTTGTGCGCGGTGGCGCGCGGCGTGTGCGGAGGATGCGGTGCTGGCGGCATTTGCCGGACCGTGGTCGGCCCATTTCGCCATTCGGGTGGACGCGCATGAGGCGCGCTTCGGCTTCTCCGACGGGCGGATCGCCGCACCGGGCGAGCCCGCCTTCAGCTTCAGCGCGCCGGCCGCGGTCTGGGCGAAGTTCCTCGAACCCGTGCCGCCACGCCACCACCACGTCATCCTGGCCATGCTGGCGCGCGTGCCGGAGGCCAGGCTGGACGGCGACGCGCTGGCCTTCGCCCAGTCCTGCCACGTGGTGCGCCGGGTGCTGGAGGTCGGAAAATGGCTGGTGCTCGGCTATGCGCTGCCGGTGCCCGCCAGCCTGCGTCCGGCCATCGCCACGCCGGTGCCGCGGATGCAGGGCGGCTACGTGCCGGTTGAGATCGGCGGTGTCCGCCATGACATCTTTCACGAAACCGCTGGTGCCGGCCAGGACGTGTTGTGCCTGCACACCGCCGGCTCTGACGGCCGCCAGTTCCACCGCCTGATGGCCGACGCGCGCATCACCAATAGCCATCGCCTGGTCCCCTTCGACCTGCCCTGGCACGGCCGCAGCGCGCCGCCGCCGGGCCGGCTGCCGGGGACCTGGCGCATGACCACCGACATTTATGTCGAGACCATCATGGGCTTCATCAAGGCGGCGGGATTGCGCAACCCCATCGTGCTCGGCGCCTCGATGTCCGGCGAGATCTGCCTCGAACTGGCATACCGCCATCCCGAGGCGTTCCGCGCCATCATCGCCTGCGAAGCCACCGACAACATCCAGGGCCGCCAGACGCCCTATGCCTTCCACCCTCAGGTGAACCAGAGCCTGTTCGTGCCGGAATGGATCCACGGCCTGATGGCCCCGCAATCGCCAGCCGAATGCGCCGCCGAAGTCTTGTGGCACTACAGCCAGGGCGGACCCGGCGTGTTCTGGGGCGACATCCATTTCTACTCCGGCGAATGGGACGCGCGCGGCCGGGTGGGCCAGATCGACACATCGAAATGCCCGCTGTTCCTGCTGACCGGCGAATACGACTACTCCTGCACCATGGAGATGTCGCAAGCCACCGCGCAGAAGATCGCCGGTGCCCGCTTCGTGGAAATGCTCGGCATCGGCCATTTCCCATTTGCCGAAAACCCGGCACTGTTCGCGGAATACCTGTTACCGGTGCTCGAAGACATCGCCGCCTTCTGAGGGGAACGAACATGCCAACCATGGTCAACACCGTTACCGGCCCGATCCCGGTCACAGCGCTCGGCCGCACCCTGATGCACGAGCATCTGTTCATCTCCTTCGGCGGCGCCGAGTTCGACCCGCTCGCCACCTTCGACCGCCCGGCCTTCATCGCCGAAGCCGTCAAGCGCCTGGTCGAGCTGCGAGAAGTCCACGGCGTGCGCAGCTTCGTCGATCCCTGCCCGATCGAGCTGGGCCGCGATCCCGCGATGATGAAGGAGATCAGCGAGAAATCCGGCGTGCACGTGGTCTGCACCACCGGCTTCTACTTCGAGGCGATGGGCCTGCCGCCCTATTGGCGCGCCCGCACGGTGGACGAAATCGCGGAGCTCTACATCCGCGAGATCACCCATGGCATCGGCAGCACCGGCATCAAGGCCGGCGCCATCAAGGTCGCCACCGGCGCGCCGGAGATCACCGCCTTCGAAAAGCACTTCCTCGCCGCCGCCTGCATCGCCCAGAAAGCCACTGGCGTGCCGATCATCACCCACACCCAGGACGGCGTCGGCGCGCCGGAGCAACAGAAGCTCTTCGCCGATGGCGGCGTCGGCGCGCATCGCTGCCTGATCGGCCATTGCTGCGGCAATGCCGACCCCGCCTATCACCGCCGCGTCGTCGATGGTGGTTCCTATATCGGCTTCGACCGCATCGGCATCCTGCGCCTGATGCCCGACGAGACCCGCGCCGACAACCTCGCCAAGCTGGTGCGCGACGGCTTCACCAAGCAGATCATGATGAGCCAGGACCGCCACTGCGGCTGGCACGGCAAGCTCCAGCGCCAGCTCACCCCGGCCGAACAAGCCAACATCGACCGCCTCACCGCCGAGGGCAAATGGCCGCCGCCGTACAGCTACATGTTCACCGACTTCATGCCCCTGCTGCATGCCCGCGGCGTCAACCAGTCGGACATCGCAGTGATGCTGGACGAAAACCCCCGCCGTTTCTTCGCCGGTGATGCGCTCTCCTAATGAATGAAAGTTTTTGCTTCTTTTTTCAAAAAGAAGCGCTTTCTTTTTTGAAAAAAAGAAACAAAAAACTTTTATCCATGGCGGTGGGCCACGCCGATGTAGGTTCGGTCGTCGGCCCAGCGGACGGGGGTGCTGCCTTTCGTTGAGCGATACATGGTTACCTTCGCGGGGTCTTCGGCTTCGACCAAGGCATGGGCGGCTTCCCAGGCGGCCAGGCCTATCGTGTCGCCGGGGCGAAAGTACCCGTCGGTGAACAGCTCCAGCGTCTCCACCCCGCGCGCCTCGACCGTGGTGATCCGCATCAGTGTGCGCGGCACGGTGAAGCCGTCGAGGCAGGCATAGCCCAGGATGGATTCGGGATTGTTCTGATAATCGCCCTGCGCGCCGACAATGCCGTGCTTCAGCAGATGGACCACATCCCCGCGCGGCACATGCGGCAGCGCCGCGGCGCACTCGGCCTCGGCGACCGCGGCAATCGCGGCCAGATCATCGGCATCCAGATGCGGCGCCAGCGGTGCGGGATCCTGGGTCACGCCGCGCCAGGTTACCTGCCGCGCCAGGTGGTCGCGCAGCACGGGATCGGGATCCGCCACGCGGTGCCAGGCATGGCTGCGCAACGACGCGGTGATGCTGTCGATGTCCTTGGGCATCTGAAAGATCTCGCGCCCGTTCAGCCGAATCCCACTATCGCCGACCAGCACCAGATGCAGTCGCGGTCCATCGACCAACGCCAGCGCCAGTGTGCAGCATAGCCGGTTGCCCCAATCCGCCCGCGCCGCCTCCAGCGTGCCGTGCCGGCGATAGGCCTCGTTCAACGCGGCGGTCAGCGTCGGCACGATCGACTCCACCGGCGGCGGCGCGCCCAGCAACAGCCGCTCCAGCGTGCCGGCCACCAGCCGCGCCGCATGGCGCCCGGACAGCTCGCCGTCATAGCGCGTGCCGGTGCGGTCCGAGACCCCGTCGATCACCGCATAGGCCCGGCCAGGCAGCACCACGAGCGCATCCTCGTTGGCTTCGGCGCGATGCGGATCGCGCGAGAGCGAGGAGGCTTCTAGGCGCAAGGCAGCAAGGCCTTTTTTTTGTGAACAAAAAGAAGCAAAAAAACTTCATTCATAAGAGAGTGAACAAAAAAATTTTGGTTCTTTTTTTCAAAAAAGAACATGCTTCCTACCCTGCCGTTTCTTCGGACGGATAATTCAGCTCCACAGCAATCCCATCGGGATCCCGCAGGAACAACTGCGTCTGCCGGTCGCGCGGAATGACGCGCTCCTCGTAGCCGATGCCACGGCCTGCAAGATTGGCCTTCATCGCCGCCAGCCCGGTGCAGGCAAACGCGATGTGATCAAGCAGCCCGGTCGGACCCGCCGCGCGCGGGCCGGGATCACGGTCGCGCGGCCCGATCAGGTGCACGGTCGGGATATCGCCGCAGTACAGCCAGTATCCGGGAAAGCCGAGCGGCGGCCGGTAGCCCACCGGCAGGCCGAGCACATCGCAGTAGAAGGTCTTGGT
>CAXNGD010000111.1:0-7764 GCA_964201575.1 Acetobacterales bacterium
CCATCCAGACGGTCGATCATCGACAGCCACGTCTCAAACCCGGCCTCACCCATCAAACCAGCTCCGTCCCCCGCGATCCGACGAGTCTCTCATCCGCCAACAGAGTTCGCAATATGAGCGAAAGTTTTTGCTTCTTTTTTCAAAAAGACGACTTTTTTTTCGAGAAATTGCCGATGTTTCGGTTCGTTGACCGCCCGCGACTGCGTCGGGGCGTCGATCAGGCGCGTCTGATCTTGGCGTCGCCGGCTTCGACGACGAAGCGGCCCTTGTCGATCTGCGGGGCGCCGGGCTGGGTGACATAGTCCAGGCCGCGGAAGGTGGCGGTTACCTGTGTTGGGGTCATATCGTGGCGCGAGTATCCCCGGCGGTTGTTGAAGAAGGCGACGTGGGGGTTGCGGGTCAGGATTCGTTCGGTAGCGGGCATGACCTCGGAGCCGTCGCCGTTGCTGCTGATCGAGGTGGCGACGAATTCGCTGGCGATGGCGGGGCTGTTGGTGTCGTCGGGGTTGAGGTGGATGGTGCCGGCCCAAGCCTGGTGCACGTCGCCGGTCAGGATGGTGACGTTCTTGATGTTGCGGCCGTGGATGTGGCGGAGCAGGCGGTCGCGGGCGGCGGGGTAGGCGTCCCATTTGTCCATCGAGATCGACAGGGCGTTGGTGCCGAAGTCGCGGCGCATGATGGGGACTTGCTGTGCCAGGATTTTCCAGGTGGCTGGCGTGTTGGCAAGGCGGTCGAACAGCCAGGATTCCTGTTGGGGGCCGAGGACTTGGGCGTTCGGGTTGTCGACGGCGGGGCAGGGGGGGCCGTTGACGTCGTTGCAGGGCTGGTCGTCGCGGTAGCTGCGGGTGTCCAGGATGGCGATGTCGGCGAGGCGGCCCCAGCGCAGGGCGCGGTACGCGGTGATGTCCGGGCCGCGCGGGAGTTGGGCACGGCGGACGGGCATGGATTCGTACCAGACCTGGAAGGCGATCTGTTTGCGCAGGGCGAAGATTTCGGGCGGGACGGCGATGGGGCGGCGGGGCGAGCCGTCTTCCTCGGAGATGGCGCCGGCCCAGTTGTTGTCGACCTCGTGGTCGTCGAAGGACATCAGGAAGGGGTGGGCGGCGTGGGCGGCCCGGAGGTCGGGGTCGCTGCGGTACTGGGCGTAACGGTTGCGGTAGTCGTCGATGGTGTAGATCTCGTCGGAGTTGTGCTGGCGGACCACGATGGGGCTGAGGGCGCGGGTGCGGTATTCGTAAATGTAGTCGCCGTAGTGGCTGACGAAGTCGATGTCGGGTTCGTCGGCGATGTGGCGCCAGGCGGTGAAGTGGCCGGCTTCGTAGTGCTGGCAGCCGGCGGAGATGTAGCGCAGGGCGGCGGGCCTGGCGTCTGGCGCGGGGGCGGTGCGGGTGCGGCCGATCGGGCTTTCGGCGACGCCGGCGCGGAAACGGTAATGGTAGGGGCGGGCAGGTTCTAGGCCGGTGAGCTCGACATGGACGCTTTGGCCGAGTTCGGGGCGGGCGAGTGCGGTGCCCTTCTGGACGATCTGGCGCATGGCGGGGTCGGTGGCGACCTCCCATTGGACTTCAACGGCGCTGCGCGGCATGCCGCCGCCGGCCAGGGGGTCCGGGGCGAGGCGGGTCCAGATCACCACGCCGTCCGGCAGGGGATCGCCGGAGGCCACGCCCTGGGTGAAGGGGTCGGCCCGGAATGTCGGCTGGGCGATCACCGCGCGGCTGGTTGTGGGCTGGATGGCGGCCAGGGCGGCGGCGGCGGTGGCGCCGCGCAACAGGCCGCGACGGGAGAGGTCCAGGATGTGGCGGCCTTTGCTGTCCATGGCGTCGGCTCCGGTGCGCGGGTTTGAATGATCGTTCGGTGACGTTGGTGGTCAGTTGGGCAAGACGAAGCGGGCGGAGATTGGGCAGTGGTCCGAGAGGCGGGCTTTGGCCGCGGCGCCGGTCTCGCGATAGACCGTCACGCGCAGCGAATCCGGCTGCATCCAGCCGCGCGCGGCACCGCCGGCGATGATGTGGTCGACGAAGCCGCCGCCGCCCCAGCAGGGTGAACTGCGGCCCTCGGTGGCGCGGGCCAGCGGTCCGGTGCTTTGCAGCGCGGCGTAGAAGCCTTCGCGCGCGTCCATCCAGCGGTTGAAATCGCCCATCAGGACGAAGGGCACGCCCTCCTGCCGACGCTGGGCGATCCAGCCTTGGAGGGCTGCGAGTTGCTGGCGCAACTGGTCGCATTGCTGGCGCGGTGAGCGGTCGAGCCGGTCCTCGCGGCAGCCGGTCTTGAGGTGGAGCGAGAGGATGCGTAGCCGGCCGCCGGGTTGTTCGACTGTGATGTCGGCGCCGGCGCGCAGCGGATTGGGGGCGTGGGGGGTGACATTCAGCGCGACCAGGTCCGGGTTGGCGGTGAAGCGGATGCCTTGGCGCACCGCGAAGCCGACGCGCTGGACCACCCGGTCGCGGGTGAAGTGCAGGGTGTAACGGAGGGCGGGGAAGACGGTGGCCGCGGCGTTTGGCCCGTCGACCTCCTGCAACGCGACAACGTCGGCCGCCAGTTGCTCGGCGTATCGCTGCAGCAGGGCGCGATCCTCGGCACCCTTGGGCCGCACATCCGGCGGCAGGGCGCGGTCGCCGGCGGGGCGCAGGGTCAGCCATTCGAGGTTCCAGGTGGCGAGCTTCAGCTCGGCCGCGTGCGCGGGGCCTGGGGAGAAGAGGAGAGGGACGAGGAGCAGAAGGAGGGCGCGGGTCATGGTTCATCTTCGCGCCTGGACGGGCGGGATTGCCAGGGGGGCGGGGCGGCCCCGCAGGGAGGCGGAAACGGGGGACTACCCGACAGCGGGCGAGCGATGGCATACTGTCATTCAGGCCGGGGTCAACCCGGTCGACCTGCCTGAGCGGCCGGGCCGCCTGACACTGTGCCAGGGGTGCCGGCAGGGCAAATTACGATAATGGCGTCCTGGGGGAGCATCCGCGTCTTGCAGCCGACAGACATCACCAATCCCGAGTATTTCCACAAAGTTGTGGATTGTCAGTGGGCGTGCCCGGCGCATACGCCGGTGCCCGAATACATCCGCCTGATCGCCGCCGGGCGATACGACGATGCCTACATGATCAACTGGAAATCGAACGTGTTTCCGGGCGTTCTGGGCCGCACCTGCGACCGGCCGTGTGAGCCGGCATGCCGGCGCGGGCGGGTGGAGGAGGAGCCGGTGGCGATCTGCCGGCTCAAGCGGGTGGCGGCGGATTACAAGAGCGAGGACATCGCGCGGCGCGTGGCGCTGGGGCGGGCGCCGAGCAATGGCAAGCGGATTGCCTGCATCGGGGCGGGTCCGGCCAGCCTGACGGTGGCGCGGGATCTCGCGCCGTCGGGGTATGAGGTGGTGGTGTATGACAGCGCGCCGAAGGGCGGTGGGTTCATTCGCAGCCAGATCCCGAAGTTCCGCCTGCCGGAGAGTGTGATCGACGAGGAGATCGGCTTCATAACCGAGCTCGGGGTCGAGACGCGCTACAATACTTATGTGCCGAGCCTGAAGGCGCTGCTGGAGGAGGATTATGACGCGGTGTTCGTCGGCTCCGGCGCGCCGCGTGGTCGCGATCTGGATGTGCCTGGCCGGCAGGAGGCCGCGGCCAATGTCCATATCGGCATCGACTGGCTGAACTCGGTTTCGTTCGGGCATATCACGACGATTGGCAAGCGCGTGATCGTGCTGGGTGGCGGCAACACGGCGATGGATTGCTGCCGGTCGGCGCGCCGGCTGGGCGGGGCGGAGGTGAAGGTTGTTGTCCGCTCCGGCTTCGAGGAGATGAAGGCCTCGCCGTGGGAGAAGGAGGATGCGCAGAACGAGGACATCCCCATCCTCAACTTCATGGTGCCGAAATCGGTGGAGCATGAGGGCGGCGCGATCAAGGGCATGACCTTCGAGAAGGTCAAGGCGGTCTATGACGACAAGGGCCGGCGCTCGCTGGTGCCGACCGGTGAAGCCGACGAATTCATCGAATGCGACGATGTTCTGGTGGCGATTGGCCAGGAGAATGCCTTTCCCTGGATCGAGCGGGATATCGGCATCGAGTTCGATCGCTGGGGCATGCCGAAGGTGGACGAGACCACCTTCCAGTCGACCAATCCGCGCGTGTTCTTCGGCGGTGACGCGGCGTTCGGGCCGAAGAACATCATCTGGGCGGTGGCGCACGGACACCAGGCGGCGATCTCGATCGACAAGCTGTGCCAGGGCGGCGACCTACGCGACCGGCCGGGCCCGGACACCACGCTGGTGTCCCAGAAGATGGGCATCCACGAGTGGAGCTACGACAACAACATCGCCATCGACCTGCGCTTCAAAGTGCCGCATCTGGAGAAATCCAAAGCGCTGGCCTCGATCAAGGACGAGGTGGAGCTGGGCTTCGATCCAGTGCTGGCCTTCAAGGAGGCGCAGCGGTGCCTGAACTGTGATGTGCAGACGGTGTTCGCGCCGAAGCTGTGCATCGAGTGCGATGCCTGCGTGGATATCTGCCCGGTGGATTGCATCACCTTCACTGAGGATGGCGAAGAGGCCGAGTTGCGCACCCGGCTGGAGGCGCCGGCGCAGAATCTGACCCAGGACATCTATGTCGTCGACGGCCTGAAGACCGGACGCATCATGGCCAAGGACGAGGATGTCTGCCTGCATTGCGGGCTGTGCGCCGAGCGGTGCCCGACTGGGGCTTGGGACATGCAGCGCTTCTTGCTGGACCTGGCGCAGGTGACGCCGATTGAGACGGTGGCGCAGGAAGGAGTCCTGGTATGAGCCCGCAAGACGCCAACAGCCCTGCGGGCGCTGCGGGATCGAACGTGACGCCGATCGTGGCGGTCAACGATTTCGTGGTGAAGTTCGCCAACGTGAATGGCTCCGGCTCGGCTTCGGCCAACCAGCTGTTTGCCAAGGCGATCCTGCGGATGGGCATCCCGGTGACGCCGCGCAATATCTTCCCCTCGAACATCCAGGGGCTGCCGACCTGGTACGAGATGCGGATCTCGGATAAGGGGCATATGGGCGCGCGCGTCGGCACTGACCTGATGGTGGCGATGAACCCGCAGACCTGGGACGAGGACGTGAAGTCGATCCGGCCCGGTGGGTATCTGTTTTACGACAACACCAAGCCGATGCCGCCGAGCAAGTTCCGCACGGATATCACGGTGGTGGGCATGCCGCTCACCAGCTTCACCAACGCGGCCTACGCGGTGCCGCGCGAGCGTCAGCTGTTCAAGAACATCATCTATGTCGGGGCTCTTTCGGCGCTGATCAACATCGATGCCAAGGTGATCGAGGACCTGCTGTCCAATCAGTTCAAGGGGCGCGACAAGCTGATCGCGGCCAACCATAAGGCGCTGCACATGGGGCGCGATTATGCGCTCAAGCATTTGCCTTGCCCGCTGGGGCTGACGCTGGTGCCGTCCGACAAGGTGGGCGATCGTATCTTCATCGATGGCAATACCGCTGCGGCGTTGGGGGCGGTTTATGGCGGGGCCACGGTGTGTGCGTGGTACCCGATCACGCCGTCGTCGTCGTTGGCCGAGGCCTTCATCAGTTATTGCGCGCGCTATCGGGTGGACAAGGAAACCGGCAAGAAGAAGTTCGCCATCGTCCAGGCCGAGGATGAGCTGTCCTCGATCGGGATGGTGATCGGGGCTGCCTGGAACGGGGCGCGGGCCTTCACCGCCACCTCGGGACCTGGCATCAGCCTGATGAGCGAGTTCATCGGGCTCGCCTATTTCGCCGAGATCCCCGCGGTGATCTTCGATGTGCAGCGTTCGGGCCCGTCGACCGGGATGCCGACGCGCACGCAGCAATCGGACATCATGATCTGCGCCTATGCCAGCCATGGCGACACCAAGCATCCGCTGCTGATCCCTGAGGATCCGCATGAATGCTTTGAATTTGGCTCGGCCTCGCTCGATCTTGCCGATCGGCTGCAGACCCCGGTCTTCGTCATGCTGGATCTTGAGATCGGCATGAACGAGCGGCTGACCGCGCCGTTGCAGTGGGATGACACGCGAAAAATGGATCGCGGCAAGGTCATGACGGCCGAGGAGCTTCAGGCCGGGAAAGTGTTTGGCCGCTACCTCGATGTCGATGGCGATGCGATCCCGTATCGGACCTATCCAGGGGTGCACCCGAGCAAGGGCAGCTTCTTCACCCGCGGCACCTCGCGCGACGAATTCGCCCGCTATACTGAGGCCGGCGATGCCTATCAGCGCAACATGGAACGTCTGTTGAAGAAGTGGGATACCGCCAAGACGCTGATGCCCAAGGCGATCCGCCATGATGCCGGCAAGCCGACCAAATACGGCGTGATCTTCTATGGCTCGACCAGCCCGGCCATTCCCGAGGCGGTGGAGATCCTGGAGCAGCAGACCGGCGCGGTTTTGAACCAACTGCGCATCCGTGCCTTTCCGTTCGGGCCGGAAGTGGAAGCGTTCATCGAGGCGCACGAAACTGTCTTCGTGGTGGAACAGAACCGCGATGCGCAGATGCGCACGCTGTTGATCAACGAGCTTGAGACCAACCCGAAGAAGCTTGTTCGCGTGCTGCACTTCAATGGCGAGCCGATTACCGCCGAGTTCATCGCCGGCCACATCGGCGCCCATATCAATCCTGCCCCAGTTCGGGAGGCCGCAGAATGACCTACCTTCCCAAGCCCAAGATGGCCCATCCCGACCTGCCGCGGAACGAGCTTGGCTTTACCCGGCGCGACTATGAGGGGCCGGTCTCCACCTTGTGCGCCGGCTGTGGGCACGATTCGATCTCGGCGGCGATCATCCGCGCGGTGTTCGAGCTCAACATGCCGCCGCACCGGATCGCCAAGATGTCGGGCATTGGCTGCTCGTCGAAGACGCCCTCATATTTCCTGGGTAATTCGCACGGGTTCAACTCGGTGCACGGCCGCATGCCCAGCGTGTTGACCGGGGCCAACCTGGCCAACAAGGAGCTGATCTATCTGGGCGTGTCCGGCGATGGCGACAGCGCCTCGATCGGCTTCGGGCAGTTCTCGCATTCGATCCGGCGCGGCGTGAACATGACCTATATCGTCGAGAACAATGGCGTCTACGGCCTGACCAAGGGCCAGTTCTCGGCCACGGCCGATCGCGGGGCGAAGAACAAGCGCGGCGTGGCCAACATGGACGAGGCGATCGACATGATCGGCATCGCCATCCAGCTCGGCGCCACCTATGTCGCGCGCAGCTTCTCGGGCGACAAGGGCCAGCTGGTGCCATTGATCAAGGGTGCGCTGAAGCACAATGGGGCGGCCTTCATCGACTGCATCTCGCCCTGCGTGGCGTTCAACAACCATGATGGCAGCACCAAGAGCTTCGATTACGTGCGCGAGCATAACGAGGCGGTGAACTTCCTGGATGTGATCACTGGGCGCAACGAGATCACGGTCGATTATGAGCCCGGCACCACCGAGATCGTGCGCCAGCATGACGGCAGCCTGCTGAAGCTGCGTAAGCTGGCCAACGACTATGACGTGACCGACCGGGTGGCGGCGATGAACTTCCTGGAGACCCGCAAGGCCCGCGGCGAGATCGTCACCGGGCTGCTCTATGTCGATCCCGACGCGGAGGATATGCATGGGTATCTGGAAACTGCCGACAAGCCGTTCAATGAGATGACGGATGACGAGCTGGTGCCGGGTGCCGCGGCACTGGCCAAGCTGAACGCGTCGCTGCGGTAGGGAAGGAAGGCGAGGGCTCTGCCCTCGACCCGCTGGGGCCGGCGGCCCCAGACCCCATTCGTTTATG
>CAXNGD010000112.1:0-7763 GCA_964201575.1 Acetobacterales bacterium
CCTGGCGTGGCCGCGCACAACCGTTCGATGGTGGACCCGAATTTCGCGGTGATGCCGCCGCAGGGGATCCTGGAAAGCCGGCTGCCGGGCTGGCCCGGCACGTCGGTGTTCTTCCAGACCTCGCCACAGATGGGCGCGCGCTTCGTCCAGGCGCTGATGGTGATGCCGGCGGGTGGCAGCGGGGTGCCAGGCCGGATTGACGGCATCAGTCATTTTCATTATATCAGAGATCAATCATGCGATCTTAAAGTTGATGGCAAGACGCATACGCTGACCGCTGGCGGCTATGCCTATGTTCCGTCGGAGATGCCGCATAGCCTGGTGGCCGGGCCCGCGGGCGCCGGCGTGCTGGTGATCCGCAAGAAATTCGACGATGCCGGGCTCGAACCGCCGCCATTGATCGTCAGCCATACCGATCGGGTCGAGCACACGCTGCGCCATACCATCGGCCGCTCGTGGCAGCATCTGTTGCCGGAGGAAGACCTGCGCTACGATTTCGCGGTCAACATCCTGCACTTCAAGCCCGGCACGCATTTCGCCATGGTCGAGACCCACATCATGGAGCACGGGCTGTTGATGCTGGCGGGTCAGGGCATGTATCTGCTCGGTCGCACCTGGCACGAGGTGTGGAAGGACGATTTCATCTGGATGGGGCCGTACTGCCCGCAGCAATTCTATCCCACCGGCTGGGGTGACGCGGCCTATCTCCTGTACAAGGACGTCAACCGGGACGTTGATCTCGGCTGATCGTTCCGCATGTCATTTTCCATAATATACCTTATACGACTTTTATCCCCGGGCATGCCATGACCGTCATTTGGCTCAACGGGACGATCGGCAGCGGCAAGACCGCCGTGGGCCGGGCCGTCGCGGCCCTGCTCCCCCAGGCGCGGTTTGTCGATGGCGACGATCTCGGCGGCCCGGCTGGCCTGCTCAACCGGGAACGCTGGCGCATGGCGGTGGACGCGTTGCTGCGCCTGGTGCGCTGCCGGTGGCCGGCGCGGCTGGTGGTGGCGTATCCGCTGGCGGCGGCGGACGCCCGGCGGTTGCGCGCGGCATGTGCATGTCGCGTCCTGCTGGTGGTGAACCTGGCGACGCCATTGCCGATCGTGTTGCGCGGGCGCGGCGGGCGAGTGCTGTCGGCGGGTGAACGACGACGTGTTCGAGAGATGTTCTCAGAGGGCTATCACCGCCGGCGCTTTGCCGACATGACCCTGACGAACGCCCTGCCCCCGGTTTCACGCATCGCGCGGGTGATCGCGCGCCGCGCTATGCGAGGCGCTTTTCCATCACCGGCTCGCCGTTCTTGACCGCGCCGGTCGGCCGGTAGCCGAGGCGCAGATAGAGTGCGGGGGCTGCGGCACTGAGCAGCAAGCGCCTGGCGCCCAGGCCGGGTGCGGCGGCCTCCAGCGTGGCCATCAGCCGCAGCGCCACGCCGCGGCCGCGATGCGACGGCACGACATAGACGCCGCCGACCCAGGGCCCGTGCTCGTCATCCGCCGTTTCCACCGCCGTCAGGCTGGCGGTGGCCACCGGCACGGCGCCGTCGCTGGCAATCCAGGCCATCGGCATCCGGTCGCTGTTGGCGCGCTGGCGGAATAGCGCGATTGCCATGTCTGGCGTGCGGCCGGGATAGCGGTGGCCCCATTCGGCATAGAGCCACAGCGCGGCGGCGGGCGCGGCATCGGGGCACTCGGCCAGGCGCTGGATGGCGATCGGATCGTTCATGGCGGGCAGCATCGCGTGCGGGATCGGCGTTGCCAAGCGCGGCATTAACCGCTTGTTGCGACTTGCCCCCTACCCTGCGGCGATGCTCGCCCGACCGACTGATGGCGTGACCAATTGAATGCATATGTTTCGTTGGATCGTGAAGCTGATCCGCGACGACTATGGCATTGATGAATCGCGCCTGACGCGCAACGCGGTGCTGGAGACCGATCTTGGCCTGTCGATCGAGCAGGTCGAGGAGACGATGGAGATCATCGCCACCAGTTTCGCGGTGCGCTTTCCCTCCGGCACGCTGGACGAGGTGTTGCGGTTTGAGGAATTGTGCATGCTGGCGAGCTGGATGAAGGGGCTCTACAAGCGCCCGCCCTTCATTTCCGATGCGTTCGAGGCTGTGTCGCGCTAGGTGAACCCGGCCGCCGGGGCCTGAACCGCTCCTTCCCCGGGCGCATGGGGTGACGCGATGCGCGCAAGCCGGGTGATCCAGGCGGTCGGGTGCCATGCCGAGGGCGAGGTCGGCGATGTCATCGTGGGCGGTGTGCTGCCGCCGCCAGGGGCGACGGTGTTTGCCCAGCGCGCAGCGATGCAGCGCGATTTCGATCATATCCGACAGATGCTGATCTGCGAGCCCAGGGGTTCGGTGGCGCGCCACGTCAACCTGATCGTGCCGCCAAAACGCGCGGATTGCGTGGCCGGGGCGATCATCATGGAGCCGACCGAATATCCGCCGATGTCGGGCTCCAACACGATGTGCATCACCACGGTGCTGCTGGAAACCGGGATGGTGCCGATGGTGGAGCCGTAGACCAGGCTGCGGTTGGATATGCCGGCGGGGCCGGTGGATGTCCTGGCGGAGTGCCGGGATGGCAAGGTTCTATCCGTTGAGCTGACCAACGTCGCCTGCTTCGCCACCCATCTCGACGTGCCGCTCGAGCTTGAGGGCTACGGCACGATCGCCATCGACATCGCTTATGGCGGCATGTTCTATGCGATGTCCGACGCCACCCGACTGGGATTCAAGATCATCGCGCATGAGGCGCGCGAGCTGGCGGTGCTGGGTGAGCGCATCCGGCTGGCGGCGCGGTCGCAGTACCCGGTGGCGCATCCCGAGAACCCGGATATCTCCGGGGTTTCCATCGTGCAGCTGCATTCGCCCTTCACCGCGCCGGGTGGCGAGAGCCGCAACACCTGCATCATCGCCCCCGGCCGGTCCGACCGCTCGCCGACCGGCACCGGGCTGTCGGCCCGCCTGGCGGCACTGGCGGCGCGCGGCCTGCTCGGGGTTGGCGATCGCTATGACCACACCAGCCTGATCGGCTCGCGGTTCGAGGGACGGATCGCGGCGGCCGGCCGGCTGGGGCCGCTGCCCTGCATCACCCCGGCGATCCGCGGCCGCGCCTGGATCACCGGGTTTCACAGCTATGTCGTCGACCCCTCGGATCCCTGGCCCCAGGGGTACCGGGTGGCAGATACCTGGGGGGTGACCGACGCGGTGACCCAGGGCGAGGGCTGACCGGCCATCCCAGCGGGCGCAGCCCTGCGGCGGTCGCGCCGTACCCAGTCATCAGGATATCGACCATGCCGAAGCCGCCAGGGTGGCGACCGGGTTGTGGCCGCCATTTGGGATCGGCGAAGAGCGAGATGGTGCTGCCCTCGATCGTGCGATGGAAGGTCTCGGCGACGATCCGGCCACCGATTTGACCAAGCTAGCCGCCGTTCATCTCAGCCTCGCGCAGGATGTAGAACCACAGCAGCGTTTCGGTGGTGACCTCGGTCTGTTCGGCGGCGGAAAGCGCGGTGAGATCGACGCCGCTGCCGTTGCCCGTCAGGATCTGGTTCGAGGTCAGGGTCCGGGTTGAGGTTGCGGCACCGAGGTTGAGGAAGTGGTTCGCAACCTCCTGGCCAGTTGCCAGCCCGACCTGGTGGCCGCGCAGCAGGTTGCGAAAGGCCAGGTTCATCATCATGGGATCGGCGGGTGGCGCACCGCGGGCGCCGAAAGCGCCAAGCGGAAGCTGGGCCAGCGGATCGGTCATGCGGGTGTCGATGGTATGGGCGTGATTGATGGTGGCGGGGGCGAGCGGGGCCAGCGCCGGCAGGGCGGCGTCGGCGACGAAGTCGAACATGCGGGTCCAATCGACGATCCAGTTGCTGGGCAGGCGGTCGAAGTCGCCGTCGACTGGGTTGTTGATGTCGCTCTCGGTATTGGGGGGCGCGGGGGGCGAGGAAGCGAACGGCGAGAGGTTGCCACTGGTGCCGGAGAAACGGAAGAAGTTGACCAGGGAGGCCGGCGCGAAGGCGCCTCGACGCGGATTGAAGAACGGGTTCCAGTCGTACTCGGCTCGGATCATCGAGTGGCCGAGGCGATAGGCGGCGACGGAGAACTCGATCGGCATGGTGGGTGTGCCGGTGGCGCCGACCTCGAAGACGCGGCGCCCGTTGGTGAAGACGTCGTTGAGCACCGCGGCGTCGAGGATGCGCGGCAGGAAGTCATGGCGGATCATCCATTGGTAGTGCAGCACGACTTCGCGCCGGGCGGCCCGGAACAGTGAACCCGCCGGCACGCCGGCGGCCTGGAGCCGGGCGACGGTGGCGGTGTGGACGCGCAGAAAGGCGAGATGGATCTGGCCAACGGCGAGGTTCTCGTCGTTGCGGTGGTCGGCGATGTCGGCCTGGCGCCGATCGGCAGGGTCAGTGGCGGCGGTGCCACGGCGGGGCAGGTCGAAGCCGGGCAGGTCCTTGTCGGCCACCGGCGGCGGTGCCGCGGCCTGGGTGGTGCCGATCCGCAGGCGGACGCCATCGGCTTCGAACAGGCGGCAGCTGGCCGGGTCGGTCGGGCCGCGGCCATAGACGCTGTCGAGGTCGAGTGCCGGGCTGCGCTCGCTGAGCGCGGGCAG
This sequence comes from Acetobacterales bacterium, assembly GCA_964201575.1. Classification (GTDB taxonomy): domain Bacteria; phylum Pseudomonadota; class Alphaproteobacteria; order Acetobacterales; family Acetobacteraceae; genus CAMDGX01. The sequence goes on from CAXNGD010000112.1 coordinate 4,620, forward strand.
GCCGGCACTCGGGTTGCCGTCCAGCTTGCTGGGGTCGCGGGTCAGATCGTGATCGATGAACTGGCCGAGATAGGTGAAGCCGGCGGGAATGGCACTGTCAGGCTGCACTGCCGCGACGGTCATTTGGCTGGCCAGCGCGCGAAGGAGGCTGGTGTGGGGAGTCGCCAAGGGGGGGCGGGCGACCATCTCGGAGAAGCGGAAGGCGGTATCAAGTTCGGCCTGGGTCGCCGGGCGCGGGGCGGCCGCGCTGCGGATTTCGTTGTGGTTGGCGATGAAGTAGGTTGGGCGGTTGTGACGTTCGGCCATGACACTTTTCCTTTGTCCAGCGTGTGCTGGCACGGTAGGAAAGCGGCATAACGAACGCAAGCGAAATGTTGCTTTATAGCACCGTATTGTATCGACTCTCGATGCGATGCAGACAAAAGCGTTGTGAAGCAGGAAACGGGGTCCGGGATCATTGGCCCTGGCAGGTGCAGGGCAGCGCCCTGCCCCTCTCCCGTCAGCCCGCCAGCATCGCCCGCACCGCAGCCAGGGCTTCGTCGGCTTTCAATGCATCGGGGCCGCCGGCTTGGGCCATGTCGGGCCGTCCGCCGCCGCCTTTGCCGCCGACGGCGGTGGCGGCGGCGCGGACCAGGTCGACGGCGCTGATGCGGCCAGTGAGGCTGGCGGCGACGGCGACGACGATGCTGGCCTTGCCTTCGGCGGTGGAGACCAGGGCGACGACGCCTTCGCCGATCTGTTGGCCGATGGCGTCCGCGATGCCTTTGAGGTCACGGGGCGGGACGTCGCCGAGGTTGCGGGCGGCGAAGGGGATGCCGTTGATGATTTCGGTTTCTGACGTGGTTCCGCCGGTGGCGAGTTTCTTTTGCAGGTCCTGGACCATGCGTTCCAGGCGGCGGCGGTCTTCGACCAGGGCGGCGACGCGGTCGGCGGCTTCGGCGGGGCTGGCGCGGAGATGGGCGGCGATGTCGAGCAGGCGGCGGTCGTTTTCGGCGATGGCGGCGAGGGCGGCTTCGCCGACGACGGCTTCGATGCGGCGGACGCCGGCGCTGACCGCTGACTCGGCGAGGATGCGCAGCAGGCCGATATCGCCGGTGCGGCGGACATGGGTGCCGCCGCAGAGTTCGATGGAGTAAGCGCGGCCATTGTCGTTGCCCATGGCGACGACGCGGACTTCCTCGCCGTATTTCTCGCCGAACAGGGCGCGGGCGCCTTCGGCCACGGCGGCGTCCGGCGTCATCAGGCGGGTGGTGACTTGGGCGTTTTCGCGGATGCGGGCGTTCACTTCGGCTTCGACGATGGCGAGGTCATCGCGGGTGATGGGGGTGGGCTGGCTGATGTCGAAGCGCAGGCGGTCGGGGGCGTTGAGGCTGCCTTTCTGGGCGACGTGGTCGCCGAGGCGGCGGCGGAGGGCTTCGTGCAGGAGGTGGGTGGCGGAGTGGTGGGCGCGGATGGCGCTGCGTCGGGTGTGGTCGACCTGGGCGACGGCGGGTTTGCCGAGGTCGACGGCGCCAACGGTTACGCGGCCAAGGTGGACGAAGAGGTCGCCGAGCTTTTTCTGGGTGTCGTGGATGGTGATGGCGAAGCCGGGGCCAGTGATGGTGCCGGTGTCGCCAACCTGGCCGCCGCTCTCGGCGTAGAACGGGGTCTGGTTGAGGATTATCGCCACCTCCTGGCCGGCTTCGGCTTTGGGGACGGGATGGCCAGAGACGATGAGGGCGATGATTTCGCCTTCGGCGGTTTCGGTGGTGTAGCCGAGGAACTCGGAGGCGCCGAGTTTCTCCTTGAGGTCGAACCAGACGGTTTCGGTGGCGGCTTCGCCGGTGCCGGCCCAGGCGGCGCGGGCGCGGCGGCGCTGTTCCTGCATGGCGCTGTTGAAGCCGTCGGTGTCGACGGACTGGCCTTGTTCGCGGAGCGCATCCTGGGTGAGGTCGAGGGGGAAGCCGAAGGTGTCGTAGAGCTTGAAGGCAACGGCGCCGCTGAGCTTGTCGCCCGGGGACAGGAGGGCGGTTTCTTCGGCGAGGAGGCCGAGGCCGCGGTCGAGCATGGCTTTGAAGCGGGTTTCTTCCAGGCGTAGCGTGTCGGCGATCAGGGTTTCGCCGCGGACGAGTTCGGGGTAGGCGCCGCCCATCTGTCGGACCAAGGCCGGGACGAGGCGGTGCATGATGGGGTCTTTGGCGCTCATCATGGTGGCGTGGCGCATGGCGCGGCGCATGATGCGGCGCAGGACGTAGCCGCGGCCCTCGTTGCTGGGCATGACGCCTTCGGCGATCAGGAAGCTGGTGGCGCGCAGGTGGTCGGCGACGACGCGGTGGCTGGAGCGGAATTTTCCGTCAGGGTCTTGGCTGGTGGCTTCGGCGCTAGCCAGGATGAGGGCGCGCATGGTGTCGGTGTCGTAGTTGTCGTGTTTGCCCTGGAGGATCGCCGCGAAGCGTTCCAGGCCCATGCCGGTGTCGATCGAGGGGCGCGGGAGGGGGATGCGGGTTCCCGGGGGGCCCTCCTCGAACTGCATGAAGACGTTGTTCCAGATCTCGATGAAGCGGTCGCCGTCTTCATCGGGGGAGCCCGGGGGGCCGCCTTGGATCTTGTCGCCGTGGTCGTAGAAGATTTCCGAGCAGGGGCCGCAGGGGCCGGTGTCGCCCATGCGCCAGAAATTGTCGGAGGTGGGGATGCGGATGATGCGGCTTTCCGGGAGGCCGGCGATCTTCTTCCACAGGGCGGCCGCGTCCTCGTCTTCGGAATAGACGGTGACCAGGAGTTTTTCGGCGGGGATGGCGAAGTCTTTCGTCAGCAGGGTCCAGGCGTGGTGGATGGCCTGGTCCTTGAAATAGTCGCCGAAGGAGAAGTTGCCGAGCATCTCGAAGAAGGTGTGGTGGCGGGCGGTGTATCCTACATTGTCCAGGTCGTTGTGCTTGCCGCCGGCGCGGACGCATTTCTGCGAGGTGGTGGCGCGGGAGTATGGGCGCTTTTCCTGGCCGGTGAAGACGTTCTTGAACTGGACCATGCCGGAATTGGCGAACATCTGGGTGGGGTCGTTGCGCGGCACCAAGGGCGAGGATTCCACGACTGTGTGACCGTGGCGGGCGAAATAGTCGAGGAAGGTGGCGCGGATGTCGTTCGACGAGGTCATTGGGGCGGCCGTGG
>CAXNGD010000113.1:0-7727 GCA_964201575.1 Acetobacterales bacterium
GTGCCCAGATTTCTGCCGACACAGCGATCGTCAACTACTCAGCAGGGCGCCAGCAGTCTACGCGGCGTGTCACCGTTGCCGAACGCCCAGTTTCGGGCCAATCGTGCCTCCGTGACGGCCAAGGTGGCCGTTCATCGGGGGAATCCCGGTTCTCATAGCAACTTGAGCAGCGCTTCGATTTCCGCCGGGGTGCCGGCATTGGCGCCCGTGGCGTCGGGCGCGATGCGCTTGACCAAGCCCGAGAGCACTTTGCCCGAGCCGAGCTCGACGAAGCTGTCCACGCCGAGGCTGGCCATGGTCAGCATGCACTCGCGCCAGCGCACGGTGGCGGTGACCTGCTTGACCAGGAGGTCGACGATCTCCGCGGGGTCCATCGTTCGGGCGGCGGAGACGTTGGCGACGAGCGGGACCATGGGCGAGACCGGCGGGGAGGCGCGCAGGGCTTCGGCCATCACCTCGGCGGCCGGGGCCATCATGGCGCAGTGGAAGGGGGCTGAGACCGGGAGTTTCATGGCGCGGCGCACACCCTTGGCCTGGGCGATGACGATGGCGCGTTCGACGGCGGCGGTGGCGCCGGAGATGACGACCTGGCCGCCGCCATTGTCGTTACCGGGCTCGATGACTTCGCCTTCTGCCGCCTCGGCGCAGATTTCCAGCGCCAGGGGCATTTCGGCGCCGAGCAGGGCGGCCATGCTGCCGGTGCCCGGGGGCACGGCTTTTTGCATCGACTGGCCCCGCAGCTTGAGCAGCCGGGCGACCTGGCCGATGCCGAAGGCGCCGGCGGCGGCCAGGGCGGAGTATTCGCCCAGCGAGTGGCCGGCGACGACCACGGCGCGGTCGGCGAGCTTGAAGCCACCCTCGGTCTCCAGGACGCGCAGGACGGCCAGGGAATGAGCCATCAGGGCGGGCTGGGCGTTCTCGGTCAGGGTGAGGGTTTCGGGCGGGCCTTCGAACATGATGGCGGAGAGTTTCTGGCCCAGCGTGTCGTCGACTTCCTGGAAGACTTCGCGGGCGGCCGAGAAGGCGGCGGCGAGGTCGTGGCCCATGCCCGGGGCCTGGCTGCCCTGGCCGGGGAAGATGAAGGCGTGCACCGGCATCGACGTTTCCTAAATCCTGGCTTTGGGCCGTATCGCCATAGCGACGGATGCATGTCAATGCCGGGTTTCCTGCACATTCCGGCAACTTCCGCGTGCTAGTTTGGCCAGAATGCACGTTTTGGGAGGCGCTGATGTGCCGGTTCCTGGCTTATCGCGGTGATGCCATTCTGCTGGAGAGGCTGGTATCGGCGCCGACGCATTCGTTGATCGACCAGTCGCTGAATGCGCTGGAGGCGCGGACGACGACCAATGGCGACGGGTTTGGCGTTGGCTGGTATGGCGAGCGGGTGGAGCCGGGGCTGTACCGGGAGGTGCGGCCGGCCTGGTCGGACGAGAATTTGCGGTCCTTGTGCGCGCAGGTGCGGTCGCGGCTGTTCTTTGCCCATGTGCGGGCCTCGACCGGGACGGCGACGACACGGGCGAATTGCCATCCCTTCGCCGCCGGGCCGTTCATGTTCATGCATAACGGGCAGATCGGCGGCTGGAGCAAGGTCCGGCGCCGGGTGGAGGAGCTGATCCCCGATGCGCTGTATGCCCATCGCGAGGGCACGACGGATTCCGAGGCGATTCTGTTGGCGGCGATGGCGGATGGGTTGAAGGCTGATCCCGTGGGCGCGGTGCGGCGGACGCTGGAGCGGATCCGGGCGATGATGGAGGCGGCCGGGGTGGTGGAGCCGTTGCGGTTCACCGCGGCGCTGACCGATGGGGCGCGGGTCTGGGCGTTTCGCTGGGCGTCGGATGAGAAGCCGGCGACGCTGTACTGGCGGGCGGACGGGGCGGCGCTGACGATCGTATCCGAGCCGATCGACACGGATCGCGGCGGCTGGGAGGCGGTGCCGGAGGGCGCGGTGCTGAGCGCCATTCCCGGCGAGGCGGTGGAGGTCGCGGCGTTGATGGCCACCTGATGGATGAAAGTTTTTGCTTCTTTTTTCAAAAAGAAGCGCTCGTTCTTCTTTGAAAAAAAGAACCGAAAAACTTCCGTCCGTTTGGGAGGATCTCGGCTGATGATTGCATCCCGGCGGGTTACGTGTATAAGCCGCTGCTTCCCTGCCGGGGGAGTCGGCCTTCCTCGGCTATGCCCACGCGCCATCCTGGCGCGGGACCTGATCGGGTCCGGGGCGGAGACAAGCCAGAGGGGGTTTCATGCCGTTATATGAATGCGTGTTCATGGCACGCAATGACATCACGCAACAGCAGGTTGAGGCGATTGCCGAGGCCGTGTCCAACCAGCTGGACACCGATAACGGGGTGCCGAACGGCACGTCGTTGAAGAAGCAGGAATATTGGGGCCTGCGCGGCCTAGCCTATCGGATCAAGAAGAACCGCAAGGGTCACTACATGCTGCTGGGCATTGAGTCCAAGCCGGCCGCCATCACCGAGATGGAGCGCCAGCTCGGGCTGAACGAGGACGTGCTGCGCTTCATGACCATTCGCCTGGAGGCCATCGACGAGGCCCCGAGCGCCATCCTGTCGCGCAAATCCGACGATCGCGAGCGCGGCTTCCGCGGGCCGAAGCCGGCCGGGCGCTTTGAGAGCGGCCGCAAGCGCGGCTTTGACGACCGCGAGGAGTTCCGTGCGCGTGATGATGGTCCGGGCTTTGGCGGGGGCTTCGGCGACCGCGATGGTGGCGGTTTCCGTGGTGTGGCTGAGGAGTAATCGAGCATGTCCGAAGATGTGAATCCCGCCGCCCGCCGCGCCGCCGTTGGCGCCCGCCGGCCGTTCTACCGCCGCCGCAAATCCTGCCCGTTCTCCGGCCCGAACGCGCCGAAGATCGACTACAAGGATGTGCGCCTGTTGAGCCGCTTCCTGTCCGAGCGCGGCAAGATCGTGCCGAGCCGCATTACCGCGGTGTCCGGCAAGAAGCAGCGCGAGCTGGCCCAGGCGATCAAGCGCGCCCGCTTCCTGGCGCTGCTGCCGTATATCGTGGCCTGAGGAGCGCGCATCATGGCCAATGTTGAACTGATCCTGCTGCAGCGCGTCGAGAAGCTCGGCCAGATGGGCGAGCGCGTCCATGTGAAGCCGGGCTATGCGCGCAACTTCCTGTTGCCGCAGAAGAAGGCGATCCGCGCCAACAAGGACAATCTGGCGAAGTTCGAGACCCAGCGCGTCCATCTCGAGGCGATGAACATCAAGCGCCGCGAGGAAGCCGAACGGGTTGCCGAGCGCGTGGGCGGGCTGTCGGTGGTGATCATCCGCCAGGCCGGTGAGGCGGGCAGCCTGTACGGCTCGGTGTCGTCGCGCGATATCGCCGATGGTGCCACCGAGGCCGGGCTGTCGATCAACCGCAGCCAGGTGATCCTGGACCAGCCGATCAAGTTGCTCGGGCTGACGCCGGTGCGGGTGGTGCTGCACCCCGAGGTTTCGATCTCGATCACCGTGAACGTGGCGCGCAGCCTCGATGAGGCCGCGCGGCAGGCGCGTGGCGAGGCGATCGCACGCGATGGCGACGAGCCGGAGGAGGAGGTCGAGGAGATGCTGGACCCGTCGATGGCGCCGCAGCCGGACGTCTGAGCTGAAGCACACAATCCGGTCCGCCAACAGCTTGGCATCGGGTTATGTTGCGTTATCGAACCGGGTTGCCGCGATGTGTGGCAGCCCGGTTCTTTTTTTGCGCGGCGCCTCAATACTGCGTTTTGGTGGTGCCTGCCTTGAGAGTGTTGAGACCGGTCCAGCCGGTGCCGAAATGCTGGATGAGGCGCAGGTGGCGAGCATGGTGGAGTGACGTGGAAGGCCAGAGGCTTTGCCACTGGACCCCACCAGGGTCCGTGACCCTGGACCACGACCTTTAGGCGCCTTCGGCAAAGCCCTGGCCTTCCCCGCTATCCCCGTGATCCACAGGCGCGCAGGGGCGGAACAGGCGCTATAGTAACCGGATGAACAGTATCGACTCCGCTCCGCTGCTGGGCCTGTCCCAGCGCCTGCCGCCGAGCAATCTCCAAGCGGAGCAGGCCCTGCTGGGCGCGCTGCTGGCCAACAACAAGGCCTATGAGCGGGTGAGCGACTTCCTGCTGCCCGAGCATTTCGCCGACCCGATCCATGGCCGGATTTTCCAGGCCATCGCCCGGCGCGTGGACCAGGGGCAACTGGCAGACGGGATCACGCTGAAAGCGGAGTTCGAACACTCCGGGGTGCTGGATGAGGTCGGCGGCACCACATACCTGGCACAGTTGCTGTCGGCCATGGTCGGCATCATCAACGCCGGCGAATATGGCCGCGCGGTCCACGACGCCTGGCTGCGGCGCGAGCTGATCGATGTCGGCGAGACGCTGGTCAACAACGCCTTTGGCGCCGATCCTGAGCTGGACGGCAAGAACCAGTTGGAGGCGGCCGAGCAGTCGCTGTTCAACCTGGGTGCCAACGGGATCACCGAGGGCGGGTTTGTCAGCTTCGAGCGCGCGCTGACCGACGCGCTGGTGACCGCCGAGCGGGCGTTTCACCGACCGGGAGGGGTGTCCGGCCTGACCACCGGGCTGCGCGACCTGGACAAGAAGACCGGCGGGCTGCACCCGTCGGACCTGATCATCCTGGGTGGACGGCCAGGCATGGGCAAGTCGGCGCTGGCCACCAAGATTGCCTATAGCGCGGCCAAGGCGCAGCTGGAGGCGGCCCGTGCCATCGGACCTGATGTGGCGCCGAAGGCGGCGGTGGCGCTGTTCTCGCTGGAAATGAGTTCCGAGCAGCTCGCCACCCGCCTGTTGTCCGAGGAGTCGCGGATTTCCAGCGACCGGATCCGCCGCGGCGATATCGGGCAGAAGGATTTCGACCGCTTCGTGGCGGTCAGCCGCGAGATCGGCAGCCTGCCACTGATGATCGACGACACGCCGGCGATCACCATGTCGGCGCTGCGCACGCGCTGCCGGCGGCTGAAGCGGACCAAGGGGCTGGCGCTGGTGGTGGTGGATTATCTGCAGTTGATGCGGCCCACTGCCGGGACACGGCCGGAGAACCGGGTGCAGGAGATCAGTCAGATCTCCCAAGGGCTGAAGGCGCTGGCCAAGGAGCTGGAGGTGCCGGTGCTGGCGCTGGCGCAGCTTAGCCGCTCGGTGGAGAGCCGGGAGGACAAGCGGCCGCAGCTATCGGATCTGCGCGAGTCAGGCTCGATCGAGCAGGACGCGGACATGGTGATGTTCATCTATCGCGACGAGTACTACCTGCAACAGCGCGCGCCAAAGCAGCTCGCCTTCGACAACGACGAGAAATTCCATGGCGCGGTGGAGAAGTGGCAGCGCGACATGGAGGCGGTGCATAACCGGGCCGAGGTCCTGATCGAGAAACAGCGCCACGGGCCAACGGGCAAGATCGACCTGTTCTTCGAAGGCGAGTTCACCCGGTTTGCCGATCTCGATCTTCAGCATGGCGATGATGGTCGCTGAGGATCTCAAGAAGAAAGGTCTTCTTTTTGTGAACAAAAAGAAGCAAAAAAACTTTTCCCATTGGTATTCTGCCTTCTTTCCGGATGCCGTGAATTTGCCGATCTATCTCATCCTTCCTAAACGGATGAAGTTTTTTTGCTTCTTTTTGTTCACAAAAAGAAGTCTTCCTTCCTTTCATCCACTCCGCTGATGGCATCAGAAACCGCCCTGGCCCGGCTGGAAATCGACCTCGCCGCGGTCACCGCGAACTGGCGGTCGCTATGCGCGTTGCATCCCCGCGGTCCGGTGGCCGGGGTGGTGAAGGCGGACGCCTATGGGCTGGGCGCGCTGCATGTGGCGCCGACGCTGCATCACGCGGGGTGCCGGCATTTCTTCACCGCGCATCTGGCCGAGGCCATCGCCATTCGCGGGCTGGTTCCCGGGGCCATGGTGGCGGTGCTGAACGGGATGCCGGCGGGCAGCGAGGGCGCCTATGTCGCCCACGACATCCTGCCGGTGCTGGGCACGCCGGGCGAAATTGCGCGCTGGGGCGGTCTTGCGCGGCGGCTGGGACGGACGTTGCCGGCGCTGCTGCATGTCGATACCGGGATGAACCGGCTGGGGCTGGACGGCCGGCAGGTTGCGGCACTGGCGGCTGGCCCCGCCGCGCTGGACGGCATCGCGCTGCGCTATGTGATGACCCATCTGGTGGCCAGCGAGGTAGCTGATGACCCGATGAACGCGGTGCAGCGTGAGCGTTTCGCCGCGGCCTGTGCCGTTTTGCCAGCGGTGCCGCGCAGCTTTGCCAATTCGTCCGGGATCTTCTTGGGGCCCGGGTTCGGCTCCGACCTCGCCCGGCCAGGTGCCGCACTGTATGGCATCAACCCCACGCCGGGCCGGGCGAACCCGATGCGGCCTGTGGTGCGGTTGATGGCGCGCGTGCTGGCGCTGCGGGATGTGCCGGCCGGGTCGAGCGTCGGCTACAACAGCACCTGGGTGGCCGCCCGGCCGAGCCGGATTGCCACGCTGGGGATCGGCTATGCCGATGGCTGGCACCGCCGCCATTCCGGGCGCGGCCACGCGGTCTTTGACGGCGCCCCGCTGCCGCTGGTAGGGCGTGTGTCCATGGACCTCACCACCTTCGATGCCACCGACCATCCGCGCCTGCGCGAAGGCGACTGGCTGGAGCTGATCGGCGCGTCGTGCCCGGTGGATGACGTGGCCGAAGCGGCGGGGACCAATGGCTATGAGGTGCTGACCAGCCTGGGCCGGCGCTATCAGCGGGTGTGGTCGGCGTGAACGCGCTGCTGGATTTTGTCGCCGGCATCGGGCGCGGGCTGCTGGGCGCCTGTGCCGCTACCGGGCGGGTCACGCTGTTCGCCGCGATCGGCCTGTCGCACATCGTCCGCCCGCCCTTCTATGGCCGCGCCTTCCTGCGCGCGCTGGTGGAGATCGGCTATTTCTCCCTGCCGGTGGTGGCGCTTACCGCCGTGTTCACCGGCATGGTGCTGGCGCTGCAATCCTCGATCGGTCTGTCGCGCTTCTCCGCCGAGAGCGCGATCGCCTCGCTGGTGGTGCTGTCGATCACCCGCGAGCTGGGACCGGTGCTGGGCGGGCTGATGGTGGCCGGACGGGTGGGGGCGGCGATGGCGGCCGAGATCGGCACCATGCGGGTCACCGACCAGATCGACGCGCTCACCACCCTGTCGACCAATCCGATGAAGTATCTCGTGGCACCGCGGCTGCTGGCCGGGCTGGTGGCGCTGCCGATGCTGGTGGTGGTGGCCGACATCCTGGGCGTGATGGGCGGGTTCATCATCGCAGTGGCCAAGCTGGGCTTCAATCCGATCACCTACCTGGACGACACGATGCGCTTCCTGGAGGCCGCCGACGTCATCTCCGGCCTGGTGAAGGCCGCGGTCTTCGGCTTCATCATCACCCTGATGGGCTGCTACCACGGCTACAACAGCCGCGGCGGCGCCCAGGGCGTGGGAGCCGCGACCACCGCGGCGGTCGTCACGGCCTCGGTGTTGATCCTGGCGCTGGACTACGTGCTGACCGAGATGTTCTTCACCAAATGAGCGACACGCCGAAAATCCGCCTGCGCGGTGTGACCAAGCGCTTCGGCGACAAGCTGGTGCTGGACGGCATCGACCTCGACGTGGCGCCGCGCACCTCGATGGTGGTCATCGGCGGTTCCGGCTCGGGCAAGTCGGTGCTGATGAAATGCATCCTCGGCCTGATCGAACCTGACTCCGGCAGCATCGAGATCGACGGC
>CAXNGD010000114.1:0-7535 GCA_964201575.1 Acetobacterales bacterium
CGATGGTGGCATCAGAAAGCCGGTCTCGCGGTCAATCAGACGGAAATTGCCCATCCAGCAGATATCCAAACAGCAAAAACGGCGAACCGATGCAACAATTCTACCGACTGCTTCCGCGTCGCGTTAAGTCCGACAGGCTGCTAGCCCGCATCGAGGTCCTGCGCGTCGAGCCGGACAGCCCCGCCGTGGTGGTGATCGACGAAGCCAGCGGCACCATCGTCATGGGCGCCAATGTCCGCATCTCCACCGTCGCCATCGCCCAGGGCAACCTGACCATCCGCGTCACCGAAACTGCCGACGTCTCCCAGCCCGGCCCGCTCTCCGGCGGCCAGACGGTCGTCACCCCGCGTACCCAGGTGCAGATCGACGACCAGGCCGAACGCCGCCTCGGCATCCTCAGCTCGAACGTCACCCTGCGCGACCTCGTCGCCGGCCTGAACGCCCTCGGCGTCGGCCCGCGCGACATGATCACCATCCTGCAATCGATCAAGGCCGCCGGCGCGCTGCAGGCCGAGCTGGTGGTGCGCTGATGGCCATCGTCACCCCCCTCTCCGGCAAGCCCGACGCCACCCAGCTCGCCAATCCCACCACCGCGCGCTTCTGGAAAGCCGCCCAGGACTTCGAAGCCATGGTCCTCGGCCAGCTTGTCGGCCCGATGTTCGCCACCGTCGAGACCTCCAAGGGCCCCTTCGGCGGCGGCGCGGCCGAGGAAGCCTGGCGCCCCATGCTCAGCCAGGAGATCGGCAAGCACATGGCCCGCGGCAGCGGCCTCGGCCTGGCCGTGCCGGTGTTCCGCCAGATGCTGATGGCCCAGGAGCGCGCCGACCAGGCCAAGGCCGCCGCCACCCTGCCGCGGGAGACCGAACCATGATCCACGCCCTGACCAACTCTGCCAAAGCGCTCGCTGCCGTGCTCGTCGAGGAGAACGCCGCCCTGGCAGCGCTCGACCTGCCGCGCGCCGCCAGCCTCCTCCCCGCCAAGCGCGCCGCCACCGACAGCTTCGTCGCCGCCCACGCTCGCCACGCCGCCGACGGCCGCCCCAATGGCAGCGCGCCCGCCGGCCTCGGCATCCTCGGCGCCCGCCTCGCCGACCTCGCCGCCGAAAACCGCCACCTGCTCGACCGCGCCCTGACCGTCCAACACCGGGTGCTCGACATCATCGCCCAGGCCGTCCCCCGCGCCTCCTCCCAGGCCCCGCGCTATAGCGCCAATGGCGGCCTTGTCGACCGCACCCGCGCACTGCCTGTCGCGATCACCGCCAACGTCTAGCCAGCCCCGCGGTCCCGGGCCGCCGGCCCCGGCATCTCCCGTGGCGCCGCGGTGGCGCCGGCATCTCCCGTGGCGCCGGTGCCGCACGCGTGTTACTCCCGCGCCAATGCCGTCCCTTCCCCCCGTAGCGATCGACGATGCCGCCTGGCAACGCGTGCTGGCCCGCGAACCCGGGCCGGACGGCTACCCCCCGCTCTATGCCCCGTTCCTCGCCGCCCCAAGCACCGCCGATGGCTGCGTGGTGCTGGGCCGCATCGCCCAGACGCTGGACGGCCGGATCGCAACGGAATCCGGCATGTCGTTCTGGATCAGCGGCCCCGAGGACATCCTGCACACCCACCGCCTGCGCGCCATCTGCGACGCCATCGTCGTCGGCGCCGGCACGGTCAAGGCCGATGACCCCCTCCTCACCACCCGCCTCTGCGCCGGCCCGTCGCCGGTGCGCGTGGTGATCGACACCGACCGCCGCCTGGAACAGGACCACCGGATCTTCGCCAGCGACCCACCGACCCTCCTGCTGGTCGCCGACGACATCGCCGGCGCCGACCGCCTGGGCACCGCCGAGGTCCTGCGAGTGCCGCGCACCAGCACCGGCGGGCTGGCCATCCCCGCCGTGGTGGCCGCCCTGGCCGCCCGCGGCCTGCGCCGCATCTTCGTCGAAGGCGGCGGTATCACCGTCTCGCGCTTCCTCGCCGCCGGCGCGCTCGACCGGCTGCACGTCACCGTGGCCCCGCTGCTGCTCGGCTCCGGCATCCCCGCCTTCACCCTGCCCGGCGTGGCACGGCCGGAGGACGGCCTGCGCCTGTCCTGGGAGGTCCATCGCCTGGGCGAGGATCTGCTCTTCGATATCCCCCTGCGTCGTATCGACGCACCTTGGACAGCGCTGCGCCGATGAACAGCGCCCGCGCCTTCTGGACGGTGGCCGCCGGCCGCGGCGAAATCCGCACCGAGCCCCTGCCCGCCCCCCAGCCCAACCAGACCCAGCTGACCACACTGGCCACCGGCATCTCCCGCGGCACCGAATCCCTGGTCTTCGCCGGCCGCGTCCCCCCCAGCCAATACGCCGTCATGGGCGCCCCGCTGATGGGCGGCAGCTTCCCGTTCCCGGTCAAATACGGCTACAGCGCCGTCGGCAGAGACGCCGCGAACCAGCGCTTCTTCGTCCTGCACCCGCACCAGGACCGCTTCAACGCCCCCACCGCCATGTGCATCCCGGTGCCCGACGCGGTGCCAACACCGCGCGCCACCCTGGCCGCCAACATGGAAACCGCGCTCAACATCGCCTGGGACGCCGCTCCCCTGGCCGGCGAGCGCATCCTGATCGTCGGCGCCGGCGTCGTCGGCCTGCTCACCGCCTCGCTCCTCGCCCGCATCCCCGCCACCACCGTCACCCTCGTCGACATCGACCCGGCCAAAGCCCGCCTCGCCACCCAATTCGGCTGCCGCTTCGCCCTGCCCGCCGACGCCCCCATCGACCAGGAACTCATCATCCACGCCTCGGCCAGCGAAGCCGGCCTGCGCACCGCCCTCACCTGCGCCGCCTTCGAGGCCCGCATCGTCGAAGCCAGCTGGTTCGGCGACAAAACCCCCGCCTTGCCCCTCGGCGAGGCCTTCCATGTCCGCCGCCTGCGCCTCATCTCCACCCAGGTCGGCAGCATCGCCCCGGCCATGCGCGGCCGCCGCACCTACGCCCAGCGCCTCGCCCTCGCCCTGGACCTGCTGGCCGATCCCACTTACGACACCCTTCTGGAACCACCGACGCCTTTCGAAACCCTGCCCGAAGTCATGCCCCGCCTGCTCGCCGCCGGCCTCCACTACGTCGTCACCTACGGAAACGCAAAACCATGTTCAGCCTGACCGTCTGCGACCACATCATGATCGCCCACAGCTTCCAGGGCGAAGAATTCGGCCCCGCCCAGCGCCTGCACGGCGCCACCTACGCGATCGAGGCCGAGTTCCGCGCCCCCAAGCTCGACCCGCACAACCTGCTGATCGACATCGGCCTGGCCAAGACCGAACTCCGCAAAATCCTGGACACCGTCGACTACTACAACCTCGACGACCTGCCCCAGCTCAAGAACCAGAACACCACCACCGAATACATGGCCCACCACATCTGGAGCCTCCTCGCCGCCGCCCTCAAGGCCGGCACCCTCGGCGAAGGCGGCCACGTCGTAACCGGCCTCAAGGTCCTGCTGCGCGAAGCCCCAACGGCATGGGCCGCCTACGAAGCCCCCATCTACTGACCAGATCTACTGACCCGATCTACTGAAATGCACATCGCCTTCCTCGTCCCGGGCCCGATCGCCGCCATCTCCGGCGGCTACGGCTACGACCGCCGCATCATCGCCGAGCTGCGCCAGGCCGGCCACACCGTGGACATCCACGAACTCACCGGCCACCACCCCCTCCCGGACGCCGAGGCGAAAGCCTCCGCCCGCGCCGCCTGGGCCGCCCTCCCCCCCGGCGCCCTCCCGGTGATCGACGGCCTCGGCCTCCCCGCCTTCGACGGCCTCATCGACCGCAAAACCGTCGGCCTCATCCACCACCCAACCTCGCTGGAAGCCGGCTTCAGCGAACCCGACGCCCAAGCCCTCGCCGCCATCGAAAAACGCCTCTTCCCCGCCCTGGCCGCCTGCATCACCACCAGCGACACCACCGCCGAAACCCTCGCCCGCGACTTCGCCGTCCAACACCTCGCCAGCGTCGTCCCGGGCACCGACCCCGCCCCCCGCTGCCCTGGCTCAGGCTCCCCCACCTGCCGCATCATCGCGCTGGGCACCCTGATCCCGCGCAAGGGCCACGACCTCCTCCTGCGCGCCCTCGCCCGCCTGTTCGACCTCGACTGGCACCTCACCATCGCCAGCGGCGCGCCCGACCCGGTCCACGCCGCCACCCTGGCCAACCTCGCCGAAGACCTCAGCGTCGCCCAGCGCGTCACCTTCGCCGGCACCCTCACCGGCGACGCCCTGGAAACCCTCTGGCAATCCGCCGACGTCTTCGCGCTCGCCACCCAGTACGAAGGCTACGGCATGGCCATCGCCGAAGCCCTCAAGCGCGGCCTTCCCGTCGCCATCACCAAGGGTGGCGCCGCCGCCGCCCTGGTCCCCGACGATGCCGGCGTGGTCTGCGACGTCGGCGACCTCGTCACCTACTCGAAAGCCCTGCGCCGGGTCATCTTCGACACCGAACTGCGCGCCGAAATGGCCCAGGCCGCCTGGACCGCCGGCCAAGCCCTGCCCGACTGGCGCACCCAAGGCACCGCCTTCGCCGCAGCGCTAGAAAAGCTCTCAAAGTAAGGCCTTCTTTTTGTGAACAAAAAGAAGCAAAAAAACTTTATTCATTTCGTCACGGCCCAAACGGATAAAAGTTTTTTGGTTCTTTTTTTCAAAAAAGAACATCCTTCCTTCCTCCTTCCCAAGGCCGTCTAGATGCCTGAAACCTTCGACGGCGACTGGCTCGCCCTGCGCGAACCCTTCGACGCCGCCGCCCGCAGCACCGCCCTCGCCCACGCCCTGGCCCGCGCCCTGCCCCCGCGCCCGCGCCTGATCGACCTCGGCGCCGGCACCGCCAGCCTGTTCCGCTGGCTCGCCCCCATCCTGGCCGGCCCGCAAAGCTGGACCCTGGCCGACGCCGACCGAACCCTGCTCGCCCGCGCCTTCCAGGACATCGCCGCCTGGGCCGCCGCCCGCCGCCTGCCCACCACCACCGCCGGCGGCGCCCTGCTGGTCCACACCCCCCAAGGCGCCTGGCGCATCGAAGCCGAGATCGTCGACCTCGCCGCCCCGCTCGCCCAACTCCGCCTCAACCGCCACGACGCCGTGGTCACAAGCGCCCTGCTCGACCTCGTCTCCGCCGACTGGATCGCCGGCCTCGCCGCCATCCTGAAAAAACCGCTCCTGGCCTGCCTCTCCGTCGACGGCAGCGACTCCCTCCGTCCAGCCCATCCGCTCGACCGCCCGGTCCTCGCCGCCTTCCACCGCGACCAGCGCCGCAACAAGGGCCTCGGCCTCGCCCTCGGCGCCCGCGCCCCCACGGTCCTCGATGCCGCCCTGCGCGCCCGCGGTTTCACCGTGCACAGCGCCATCACCGACTGGCGCATCCCGCGCGACGCCGCCGACCTGCTCGACATGCTGGTCGCCAGCCACGCCGACGTCGCCGCCCGCGCCCTGCCCACCCGCCGCGAAGCCATCCGCGCCTGGGCCGCCCTGCGCGCCCGCCAGATCGACCAACGCCGCCTTGCCATGCGCATCGGCCACCGCGACAGTCTCGCCCTGCCACCAGGCACCGCCGCGCCCAAGGAGACCTGACATGCCCCCCATTCTCGGCTGTATCGCCGACGACTTCACCGGCGCCACCGACCTCGCCTCCATGCTGGTCCGCAACGGCATGCGCACCGTCCAGGTGATCGGTGTCCCTACCTCCGGCAGCCCCGCGCCGGACGCTGACGCCATCATCGTCGCCCTCAAATCCCGCACCGCCCCGGTCCGCGAGGCCATCGGCGAAAGCTGCGCCGCCCTGGCCTGGCTGCAAGCCGCCGGCTGCCAGCAATTCTTCTTCAAATACTGCTCCACCTTCGACAGCACCGAGACAGGCAATATCGGCCCGGTCGCCGACGCGCTCGTCGAAGCCCTGGGCTGCGGCTTCGCCCTGGCCTGCCCCGCCTTCCCCGTCAACGGCCGCAGCGTCTACATGGGCCACCTCTTCGTCGGCCAGGTGCTGCTCAACGAAAGCGGCATGGAGAAACACCCGCTCACCCCGATGACCGACGCCAACCTGGTCCGCGTCCTCGGCCGCCAGACCGAGGGCACCGTCGGCCTCGTCCCGTACAGCACCGTCGACCAGGGCGCCGTCGCCATCCGCCGCGCCATGACCGGCCTCAAGGAACAGGGCCGCCGCTACGCCATCGTCGACGCCACCAGCGACGCCCATCTGCGCGCCATCGGCGAGGCCGCCGAAAGCCACGCCCTGATCACCGGCGGCTCCGGCATCGCCATCGGCCTGCCGGACAACTACCGACGCCAGGGCAAGCTCGCCGCCGCCGCCGACCCCGGCGCCCTGCCCAGCGTCGAAGGCCACTGCGCCATCCTCGCCGGATCCTGCTCGCGCGCCACCCTGTTCCAGATCGGCCGCGCCCGCGAAGCCATCCCCACCCTGCAACTCGACGCCCTCGCCACTCCCGACGCCGCTGCCCTGGCAAAACAGGCGCTTACCTGGGTCGAGGAAAAACTCGGCGCCACCCCCGTCCTGATCGCCGCCTCCGCCACCCCGGAACAGGTCGAAGCCCTGCAAGCCAAACTCGGCCGCGACGCCGCCGGCCTGCTGATCGAAACCGCCCTCGCCACCATCGCCGAAGGCCTCGTCGCCCGCGGCGTCCGCCAACTCGTCGTCGCCGGCGGCGAAACCTCCGGCGCCGTGGTCACCAAACTCGGCGTCCTATCCCTGCGCATCGGCGCCGAGATCGACCCCGGCGTGCCCTGGACCCTGGCCGAAGGCAGCGGCCCCGCCCTGAAACTCGCCCTCAAGAGCGGCAATTTCGGCGCCCCCGATTTCTTCCTCAAGGCCTTCGCCAGCACCGGCGCCGCCACATGACCGAAGCCGAGCTGCGCGCCCAACTCGTCGAGCTGTCCGCCTCGCTCTTCGCCCGCGGCTTCTCCGTCGGCAGCGCCGGCAACATCAGCGCAAAACTCCCCGACGGCTACCTGATGACCCCCACCAACTCCTCCCTCGGCCGCCTCAACGCCGAGCGCCTGTCCAAGCTCGCCCCCGACTTCACCCACCTCTCCGGCGACAAACCGTCCAAGGAGGTGTTCATGCACCGCGCCTTCTATCAGGCCCGCCCCGATGCCGGCGCCGTCGTCCACCTGCACTCCACCATGGCCACCGCCGTCGCCTGCCTGCCCGATGCCGACCCCGCCAACCCGATCCCGCCGCTCACCCCTTACTTCGTCATGCGCATCGGCCGCACCATGCCGCTCGTTCCGTATTACCGGCCGGGAGACCCCGCCATGGAACCGGCCATCCACCAGGCCGCCAAAAGCGCCCGCGCCATCCTGCTGGCCAATCACGGCCCCGTCGTCGCCGCCGCCACCCTTCGCGACGCCGTCTACGCCGCTGAGGAACTCGAAGAAGCCGCCAAACTCTTCCTGCTGCTGCGCGGCCAACCCATGCGCCTGCTCACCCCGCCGCAAGTCGAAGACCTGCTCGCAACCTTCGGCTGACACGCAGCCCCGGAATCAGAAAGGGCGCCATCGATACAACGATGG
>CAXNGD010000115.1:0-7535 GCA_964201575.1 Acetobacterales bacterium
TGTCGCCACCCGATACCTCGGCAACTACCTCAACTGGTTCCACCTCGCCGCACTCAACCCAAACCCCAACAGCCGAGCCTGTCTCAGCGCAGCTCTCGGGCATAATCAGGCCGGAATAGCCCATGCATAGAGAGTGAGAACAGAGCCAAAAACTTTCATCCGTTTGCGTGCGGATGGACCGGGCGTCAGCGGCGAGGCTAGGCTTGGGGTGACCGTCACTGGGATTCGCGACATGACCACGCGCTGGCGCATCGGCTTTGATATCGGCGGGACGTTCACCGATTTCATCCTGCTGGACACGCAGCGCCAGGAGATTCGCCTGCACAAATGCCTGACCACGCCAGGCGATCCATCAGTGGGGGCGCTGGAGGGGCTGGATGCCATCGTCGCCGCGGCCGGGCTGACCCTGGGCGAGATCGGCGACATCGTGCACGGCACCACGCTGGTCACCAACGCGCTGATCGAACGGCGCGGCGCCAGGCTGGGGCTGATCACCACGCAGGGCTTTCGCGACCTGTTGGAGATGGGCACTGAGCAGCGCTACGATATTTACGATCTGTTCCTGCAATATCCAGCCCCGCTGGTGCCGCGCCGGCGCCGCCTGGAGGTGGCTGAACGGTTGGACCGCGACGGGAACACCGTGGTGCCGATCGACCTGGACGCGGTGCGGGCAGCGGCCAGGCAGCTGGTCGAGGATGGCTGCGAGGCGATCGCCGTCGGCTTCCTGCATGCCTATCGCAACCCGGTGCATGAGCGCGCGGCAGGCGAGGCGATCCGCGCGCTGTTCCCCGAGCTTGCCGTGTCGCTGTCCTCCGATGTCGTCGCGGAGCTGTGGGAATACCAACGGCTGACGACGACATGTGCCAACGCCTTCGTTCAGCCGCTGATGGATCGCTGTATCCGCAGGCTGGAACAGGCGCTTTGGGCGCGCGGCTTTCGCGGGGCGTTGTCGCTGATGCACTCCGCCGGCGGGCTGGTGTCGCCGGATGCGGCGCGGCGGTTTCCGATCCGCCTGCTGGAATCCGGCCCGGCCGGCGGCGGGCTGGCTACGGCGTTCTTTGGCGCGGCGGCCGGCAAGGCCGATGTGATCAGCTTCGACATGGGCGGGACCACGGCCAAGGCCTGTCTGATCGAGGATGGGCGCGCGGCGACGGCGGCGGAGATGGAGGCCGCACGCGTGCATCGCTTCAAGAAAGGCTCGGGCCTGCCGATCAAGGCGCCTGTGATCGATATGATCGAGATCGGTGCCGGCGGTGGCTCGATCGCCGGGATCGACGAGGTCGGGCTGCTGAAGGTCGGGCCCCATTCGGCCGGCGCCGATCCCGGTCCTGCCTGTTATGGCCGCGGCGGCAGCGAGCCGACAGTGACCGATGCCAACCTGCTGCTGGGCTACTACGATTCCGCTTTCTTCCTCGGCGGGCGCATGACGCTGGATGTCGGCGCCGCCGAGCGGGCGCTGGCCTCCCTGGGCGCCAAGCTCGGCCTGTCGGCGGTCGGGGCCGCCTGGGGCATCCATCGGGTGGTGACCGAGAGCATGGCCGCCGCCGCGCGCATCCATATCGTGGAGAAGGGGCGCGATCCCCGGCGCTATGCCATGGTCGGCTTCGGCGGTGCGGGCCCGGCCCATGCTGCCGGGGTGGCGCGCGCGTTGGGGGTGCGCGAGGTGCTGATCCCGCCAGCCTCGGGGGTGGCCTCGGCGCTGGGGTTCCTGGCGGCGCCGGTCTCGTTCGAACAAGTGCGCAGCCATCCCGTGCGGCTGGACCGGCCGGGTGCCGCGGCGGCGATCGACGCGGTGCTTGCGGTGTTAGAGGCGGATACGCGCGGACAGATCACCGGCGCCGGTATTGCGGCTGCCGATGTGGTGGTGGAGCGGACGGCCGACATGCGGCTGTTTGGACAGTTGCATGAGATATCAGTGCCGTTGCCAGATGGACCGATCGGCGAGGCGGCGATGCCGGCGATCCTGGCCGCATTCCGCAGCGCTTATCAGGCGCGCTACACCGCGGTCTATGACGGTGTGGCGGTGCAGATCGTCTCGGTGCGGGTGCTGGCGCGCGGGCCGGTGCCGGCGTTGGCCTTGGCCCAAGCAGACAGCGCAGCGACAGGTGCCGCCCACAAAGGCAGCCGGTCAGCCTGGTTCGGCGAGGGTTTCTTGCGAACCCCGGTCTATGACCGCTACTCGCTGACCCCAGGCGCGGCGATTGCCGGCCCGGCGATCATCGAGGAGCGCGAGGCCACCACCGTGATCGCCCCGGGCGACAGCCTGGTCGTGGATGCCACCGGCACGTTGCGCATCGCCATCGCACTTCCCGCCCAGGCCGCCGCCCGCATCACGCCGGCCACCCCGATCGCCGAGGCGCGCGCGCTGATCGAAGCCGACCCGGTCTCACTGGAGATCATGTGGGCCCGGCTGATCACCGTGGTGGAGGAGATGTGGCACACCATCGTGCGCACCGCCTTCTCGCTGATCGTCTCGGAAGCGCAAGACTTTGCCTGCGACCTCCTGGATCCCGACGGCGAGAGCCTCGCCCATTCGCCGCGCGCCATGCCGGTGTTCAACCTCACCGTGCCGATCGCGGTCAAGGCGCTGTTGAAGAAGTATCCGCCCGATACCCTGCGGCCCGGCGATGTGCTGATCAC
The DNA here is from genome assembly GCA_964201575.1 of Acetobacterales bacterium. Taxonomy (GTDB): domain Bacteria; phylum Pseudomonadota; class Alphaproteobacteria; order Acetobacterales; family Acetobacteraceae; genus CAMDGX01. The sequence continues at coordinate 2,641 of CAXNGD010000115.1, forward strand.
CAACGATCCCTGGCTGTGTGCCGGGCATCTGTTCGACATTGCCGTGGTGACACCGGTGTTCCACTCCGGCCGGCTGGTGGCCCTGACCGCCACGGTCGGCCATGTCGGCGATATCGGCGGCACCAAGGACAGCCTGCGGGCGCGCGAGATCTACGAGGAGGGCATCCAGATTCCGCCGATGTACCTCCATCGGGCGGGTACACCGAACCAGGACCTGCTGGACCTCATCGCCGAGAACGTCCGCAAGAAGGACGAGGTGCTGGGCGACATCCATTCCTTCGTCGCCGCCAACCAGCTCGGCGCCGAACGCCTGTTGTCGTTCATGGACGATTACGGCATGCATGACCTGCGCGCGCTGGCTGCAGTGGTGCAGGACCGCTCGGAGGCGGCGATGCGGGCGGCGATCCGCGCCCTGCCGGATGGCGCGTTCCGCAGTGAGACCTGGAACAACCCGCTCGGCACCCGTCTGCGCTACCCGCTGACCGTCACCGTCAAGGACGACGCCATCACGCTGGACTTCACCGGCGCCCCGGCCCAGCTGCCGCAGGGCGGGCTCAACTGCACCTACACCTACACCGCCGCCCACGCGACCTATCCGATGAAATGCCTGCTCTCGCCTGGCATCCGCAGCAATGCCGGCTGCTACCGGCCATTCACAGTGATCGCCGAGGCGGGTTCGATCCTGAACTGCACGCGGCCGGCCAGCGTCAACCTGCGCACCCGCGTCGGCTGGTACATCGCCCCCAACATCTTCCGCGCCCTGGCTGACGCCGCACCGGATCAGGTCCAGGCCGCGACCGGGTTGCCACACGCCATCAACATCTATGGCCGCGACGCCCAAGGCCACGTCTACGCTGACCACTTCTTCATGGGCGGCGGCCAGGGCGCGGGCGCGCGGACCGATGGCAAATCGGCCCTGCTCTACCCGACCTCGGCGGCCAACACCTCGGTGGAGCTGATGGAAACCCGCGCCCCGGTGCTGGTGCTGGAGAAATCGCTGATCACCGACACTGGCGGCGCCGGGCGCCAGCGCGGCGGGCTCGGCACCCGCACCCGCATCCGCAAGCTGCATGATGACGGCCTGCCGACGCTGTTCTCGGTCTATCCCGAGGGCGTCGGGATCAACCCGCCCGGGCTGTTCGGCGGGCTGGCCGGCGGCGATGTGCATGGCACCGTCACCGATCTCGCCGGCACTGTCGTGCATGATTGCGGCACCGGCGAGCTGGTGACGCTGACCACCGCCGACCGCGTGGTGGAGGTCCAGCTCGCCGGCGGCGCCGGGTTCGGCGCACCCGCGACGCGCGCGCGCGGCCGCGTGGCGGACGACGTCGCCGATGGCTACGTCTCGATTGAAGCAGCAGCGGCGCTGTACCCTTGCGGCCCCGATGCCGATGCGGCCGGGTGAGGTGACCGCCCCTTTGGCCGAGCCACCGCGGCATCCGCGCTTCTTCAGCGTGCCGAGCCTGGTGCTCATCGCGCCGCTCTGCCTCGTTGGCGCGGTCATCGGCATCGAGATGATCACCACGCTCGGGATGACCGCCAACACCGCGCTGATCGGCGCGCTGGCGGCCATGGGTCTGGCGCGGATACCGCTCCTGGCGCGTTGGCGCTCGGTCCACATGCAGAACCTGGCGCAGGGCGCGATGTCGTCGGCGAGTTTCGGCGCCGGCAATGCGCTGATGCTGCCGATCGGCATCCCCTTCGTGATGGGCCGCCCGGACCTGGTGGGGCCGATGCTGCTCGGCGTGTTCCTGGCGATGCTGGTCGATACCTGGCTGATGTATCGCGTCTTCGACAGCAAGGTCTTCCCCGCCGAGGCCGCCTGGCCCGCAGGTGCGGCGACCGCCGAGGTGATCACGGCCGGCGACGCAGGCGGGCGCTCGGGCGTCGTGCTGCTGGCGGGGCTGGGCGTCGGCGTGGCTGGCGCGTTCTACACGGTTCCGATGGCGGCCTTCGGCGTGGCGCTGATCGGCGATGTCGCAGCGCTGGCCGCCTTCGCATCCGGCCTGTTGCTGCGCGCATACTCGGGCAGCCTGTTCGGCTGGGCGATCCCCGGTGGCGACCTGATGCGCGCCTATATCCCGCATGGCCTGATGCTCGGTGCCTGCCTCGCCGCACTGGTCCAGGTCGCGGTGGCGTGCTTCGCGCGGGAGGCGAGCGGACCGGCAGAAATCCTCCGGCGGGCGCTGGGCGCGGCGGGGCTGGCCTATCTGGCCGTCGCCGTGCTGCTGGCGCTGGGCTGCGGGCTATATGCCGCGATGTCTTGGGGCATGCTGGCGTTGTTCATTGCCTATGCCGCCTTCGCCGCCTTCCTCCACGCCGTGATCGTCGGCGTGGCGGCGATGCATGTCGGCTGGCTGCCGGTCTTCGCCGTGGCGCTGATCACGCTGGCAATCGGCATCCTGATGGGCTTTCCGACGGTCGCACTCTGCGTGCTGGTCGGCTATTCGGCGGCCACCGGACCGGTTTTCGCCGACATGGGCAACGACCTGAAGGCCGGCTACGTGCTGCGCGGCCGCGGCGTCGATCCCGGCTTCGAGCGCGAAGGCCGCAGACAGCAGCTCCACGCAGCGCTCTTCGCCTTACTGCTGGCCGGCGCGGTGGCCTATGCAACCCATGACAGCTATTTCGCCGCCGATCGGGTGGCCCCGGTGAGCCGGGTTTACGTGGCAGCGATGAACGCCGGCGCCTCCTGGGATGTGGCCCGCCAGCTCGGGCTCTGGGCGGCAGCCGGCGCGCTGATCCAGTTCGCCGGCGGCCCTGCGCGACAGCTCGGCGTGCTGCTGGCCACCGGCCTGCTGCTGCTCAGTCCCGGCGCCGGCTGGGCAGTGCTTGCCGGGCTACTGCTGCGCCTGTGCTTCGTCCGGCTAACGGCGGCCAAGCGGCGGGCAGACCTCGCCGTGTTCGCCGCTGGCACGATCGCCGGCGATGCGCTCTACACCTTCTACGCCAGTATCGAGCGGATGCTGGCCGCGCGCCGGTAGCACCGCGGATGTCTGGCAATCATTGACCTTCGTTGCGGAATGGCGAAAGTCTCCCCCGCATTCGCCTGGAGCATTTGACGATGGCCACTTTCACCTGGAAGAACGCGACCTCCGGCTCCTAGGCGTCGGATGTTCTGTGGGCAGGCGGCGCTGCGCCGAACGACGCCCAGGCGGTGGTCCAGCTGTCGCCACCGGGGCCATACACGGTGAGCATCCCGAACGGCAGCAGCTTCACGGCCCTTTCGGTGACCGCCACCGCCGACGTCACCCTGGACATCGCCGGCATGCTGTCGATCGCCGCATCATCGTCAATCGCCACCACGGTGATCGCCACCGGCGGCCAGCTGTCCGGCCAGGGCGCGGTCAAGATCGGCAACACCCTGGCCAATGTCGGCCTGGTCAGCGCCACGGTGCCGAACACGTTCTTCCAGCTGCAACAAGGCACGATCACCAACACCGGCACGCTGGCGGCGGCAGCCACCGGCACCTATCTGTTCCTCAACAACACCAACCTGACCAACCTGTCCGCCGGGGTGCTGACCGGCGGCACCTACAGCGCCGCCGGACAGCCCCTGGGCGGATCGGTGGCGACCATCGATGTCGCGCGCAACGGCATCAGCACCGAGATCACCACGCTGGCCGCCACCGTGGTCCTGCGCTTCGTCAATTCGACGCTCCAGGGCCGCAATGCCGCCGGGCAGGTGCGGTCGCTGGAGAGCACGCTGTCGACGATCGCCCCCGGCGGCCGGCTGAAGCTGCTGGGCGGACGCAGCTATGCCGGGGTGTCGGCCTTGGCGATCGACGGCCGGCTGGAGCTTGATGGCGGCGCGCTGAATGCCGGCGGCGGGCTGTCGGTGGGCGCGGGCGGGACGCTGGCCGGCTTCGGCACGGTGGGCACCAAGGTGGCGGTGGCCGGAACGGTGACGGCCAGCGGCGGCACGCTCGCGCTCAATGGCGGGGTGTCCGGCACAGGCATGGTCGCGGTGGACAAGGGGGCAACCCTGGTGTTGCCCGGCGGGACCTATGCCACCGGCTTTAACGGCAGCGGGGTGCTGCGCAGCAACGCGGGGGTGCTGACGCTGACCGGGCCGGTATCGGGTGGGCTGATCCTTCACGCCGCGGGCGGCAGCACGCTGGATCTCGGCGCGGTTGGCGACAGCACGCTGGTGTTCGGCGGGGGCGCGGCAAGGCTGTCATTCGCGGCGGCCGGCTTCGGCGGCATCGTTACCGGCCTGCAGACCGGCAATGTGCTGGAGGTCAAGGACGTGCTGGCCAATGCCGCGGTGGCCAGCGCCATCGGCACGGACAGCCTGTTGTCGCTGAGTACGGCGAATGGCAACGTGTCGCTGCGGCTGGCCGGGGATTATAGCGGCAAGAGCTTCACCGTGGCGCCGAACGGCATCGGCGGGACCAGTATCACGGTCGCCGGGGTCAACTTCGTGCCGGGCCCGGCGAACTGGGGCGCGCCCACCGTGACCTGGAGCTTCGCCACGCGCAACGATCTCGGCCTGTTCGCGCAGTTCAGCAGCTTTGTCGATCCGCTGGCACAGGCCGATCTGGCGGCGCTCTGGCGGGCGGCGTTCGCGCGCTGGTCTTCCGTGTCCGGCCTGAACTTCGTCGAGGTCGCGGACACGCCGAGCCCCACCGGCCAGGCCGATATCCGGGTAGGCTGGGGCAGTTTCAGTGTCTCGCCCACCGGTGAGATCGGCAACGCCTTCTCAACCTTCCAGTCCGCAACCAGGAGATACGTGCCGGGCACCATCGTGCGGCTGCAGGACCCGGCGATCACGCCGCTGTCGAACAGTGGCGGCGTGCTGATCTACCAGAACACCGCGAGCTCGGCCTATCAGGTGATGCTGCACGAGATCGGTCATGCGCTGGGGCTGGACCATTCCTCCGCCGCAATCGACC
>CAXNGD010000116.1:0-7453 GCA_964201575.1 Acetobacterales bacterium
CCCCGTCGCGCGAGATACCGCCGCCGTGCCGCCGTAACCCGCCGCAACCTTCTCCGCCGCCACGAACAAACGGCGCCCTCGCTCATCCAACAGGTCCTTGATGGCCGCATACCGCGCGCGGATCGCGTTCTCGTCGATCATCCGCGAAACGTAGACACATCAAAGCCGAGCTGGAATCCTCTGCCCCTGCAAAACGCAACCCGAATCGCTTATTCGTTCGTGGCTCTTAAGCTCAGCCGGTGCAGTCTTCGTCCAGCATCTGGTCCATGGTCAGGGCGGCCATCACTGTGTTCCGCTTGCCCACCGCCTTGGCCGGATTGCCCACCACGGTGGTGTAAGGCTCGACATCGCGCAGCACGATGCTGCAGGCGCCGATCTTGGCCCCCTCGCCGATCTCGATATTGCCCAGGATCTTCGCCCCCGCGCCGATCAGCACCCCGCGCCGCACCTTGGGATGCCGCTCGCCGCCCTCCTTGCCCGTCCCGCCCAACGTCACCTCATGCAGCATCGAGACATCATCCTCGATCACCGCGGTCTCGCCGATCACGATCCCGGTGCCATGGTCAAACATCAACCGCCGGCCAAGCTTGGCATTGGGATGGATATCCACCCCGAACACCTCGGACATCCGGCTCTGCAGGAACCGCGCCGCATGCTGCCGCCCGTGCCGCCACAGATGATGCGCCACCCGATGGGTCTGGATGGCGTGATAGCCCTTGAAATACAGGAACGGCGTCAACAGGTCGGTACAGGCGGGATCACGCTCACGGATCGCCACCAGGTCCTCGGCCGCCGCGGCGGCGATCTCCGGGCAATCCTCCATCGCCTCCATCAGCAACGGCGCGAGGCACGCCGCGCCGAGGTCGGCGTCCTCCAGCTTGTGCGCCAACCGATGCGCCAACGCATCGGCAAAGCTGTCATGGACCAGCAGCCCATGATCCACGGTGCGGGCCAGCATCGGCTCGCGCGCCACGGCATCACGGCCTTCGGCGATCAGCACCTCCCACGCCTCGCCGCCAACGGCGACACGGCGTTGGCGGACAGACATCGAGGCGGCAAGTTCGGCGCAATCCCACATGGCGAAGTCCTCCGAAGAACGGCGAGGGTCAGACGTGGAAGCTTTCCCCGCAGCCACATCGGCCTTTCTCGTTGGGATTCACGAAGGTGAAGCCCGATGACAGCGCCTGCACCTCATAGTCCATGGTCGTGCCGATCAGGAACAGTGACGCTTTGCGGTCAACCAGCACGGTGACCCCCTTATCGGTCACCACCTCATCGCCGGGACCAGGCTCGGAAACCCACGACATATCGTAAGCCAGGCCCGAGCACCCCTTGGTGTTGACCGAGATGCGCAGCTTCTTGCCGCCCTCGCCGCCATTGGCATACAGGGTGCGCAGCCGCTCGGCGGCGACGTCGGACACCGCCATGAGCGGCGGCAAAGGCCGGCGAACACGCGGGGCGGCGGCGGAAGTGTTGTCGGACATGACTTTGCTCCCTCAGAACATGTTCAAGGCGAGGCGGGCATCTTCGCTCATGCGGCTCTGGTCCCATGGCGGATCCCAGACCACCTCAACGTCACACGCCGTGACGCCCGGCACCGCCAGGATGGCGTCGCGGATCTGCTCGGGCAATTCCTGGGCACTCGGGCAGGCCGGCGCGGTCAGCGTCATCTCGACCTTCACCGACCCGGCATCATCGATGTCGATGCTGTAGATCAGGCCAAGCTCATAGATATTCACCGGGATTTCCGGATCGTACACGCTGGCGCAGGCGGCGATTAGCGCCTCCTCCGACGGGCGCGGTGCCACTTCGCCATCCGGCGTCCAGGTGCCGACAGCCCCTGGTTGGGTGATTGGACCCTCGTTCACGGCCGGCCCCCGTTATGATTCGCTGGTTGCATTGTTCGCCCCCTCCAGCGCCGCCAGCAAGGCATGCCATGGCAGCGTGGCGCATTTGACGCGTGACGGATAGGCATGCACCGCGGCCAGCGGCTTGAGCGGCGCGAAGGCCGCACAGCTCGGGCATTCGCCGCTCTGCGCCATCTGGCGGAAGCGTTCGAACATGGCGCGGGTATCGGCCGGCGCCTGGCCCCAGACGGCCTCGACCATCAGATCGGCCGAGGCCTTGCTGATCTCGCAGCCGCGGGCATCGAAGCCGGTTTCGGCGATGCTGCCGTCGGGCGCATACTTCAGCCAGACCTGCACCCGGTCGCCGCACATCGGGTTGTCGCCCTTGGCGGTGGCGTCGAAGGCGGCGAGCTTGTTCATGTGGCGCGGGCGACGGCCCCGTTCCAGGATGGCGGCGTTGTAGAGATCGCGGACGTCCTCGAACACTACGCAAAAAACTCCCTGATCCGGGTCAGCGTGTCCGCGAGCCCGTCGATCTCGTCGCGGGTGGTGTAGATGCCGAAACTGGCGCGCGCGGTGCTATCCAGGCCGAGGCGGCGCATCAGCGGCTCGGCGCAATGCTGGCCGGCGCGCACGGCGATGCCCTGGCGGTCGAGCAGGGTGGCGACATCATGGGCGTGGGCGCGATCAAGTGTGAAGGAGACCACGCCGCCGCGATCCTGGGCGCGGCCGATGACGGTCACCCCCTCGATGGCCGACATTTTTGCCAGTGCGTGTTCGGTGAGGGCGGCTTCGTGGGCGGCGATGGCGGAATAGCCGATGGACTCGACGAACTCGATCGCGGCGTGCAGGCCGATGCCCTCGATGATGGCGGGGGTGCCGGCCTCGAATTTATGCGGGGTGTCAGCCCAGGTGCTGCGCTCGTAGGAAACCGACGAGATCATGTCACCGCCGCCTAGGAAGGGGGGCATGGCGTCGAGCAATTCACGTCGACCCCAGAGCACGCCGATCCCGGTGGGGCCGTACAGCTTGTGGCCGGTGAAGACGAAGAAATCGGCATCCAGCGCCTGGACGTCGATGCGGCGATGGACGACCGACTGGCTGCCATCGAGCATCACCTTGGCGCCATAGGCGTGGGCGATGGCGGTGATGCGCTCGGCCGGGGTGTAGCTGCCGAGCACGTTGGACATGTGGGTGATGGCGACGAGGCCGACGCGGAAGTCGGAGAGGAGGGCCTCGAAAGCCGCCATGTCGAGTTCGCCGGCATCGGTGATCGGGGCGATGCGCAACTCGATGCCGTGGGAGTCACGCAGCATCTGCCAGGGCACGATGTTGGCGTGGTGCTCCATGGCCGAGATCACCACGGCCTGGCCGGGCGTGAGGATGCCGCGGCCGTAGCTGTGGGCGAGCAGGTTGATCGCCTCGGTGGTGTTGCGGACGAAGACGATCTCGCTGCGGTCGCGGGCGTTCAGCAGGCGGGCGGCGGCGTCGCGGGTGAGCTCGTAGGCCTCGGTGGTGCGCTCGCTCATCCAGTGCAGGCCGCGATGGATGTTGGCGTATTGGTGCTCCAGGGCGTGGACCATGGCGTCGATCACCGCGCGCGGCTTCTGGGCAGAGGCGGCGCTGTCGAGGAAGACCAGGTCCTTGCCGCGGATCTTTTCCGACAGGATCGGGAATTGTGCGCGGATGGCCTGGATGTCGAAGGCGGGTGTGGCGTCGTTCATGCGCTGTGCTCCCACCAGGCCGAAATGGCGGCTTCCATGGCGGCCCGGGCTTCGTCGTGGGTGATCGGGTCCAGCGCCTCGGAGAGGAAAGCACGAACCAGCATGGCGCGCGCCTCGGCTTCGGGCACGCCTCGGCTGCGCAGATAGAAGAGCTGGTTGGCGTCCAGCGCGCCGACGGTGGCGCCATGGCTGCACTTGACGTCGTCGGCGTAGATCTGGAGCTGCGGCTTGCTGTCCATCTCGGCGTCCCGCGAGAGCAGCAGGGCCTGGTTCATCTGGTAGCCGTCGGTCTTCTGGGCGATGCGGGCGACGTCGATCTTGCCCTGGAAGACGCCGCGCGACTTGCCGGTGAGCACGTTCTTGACGGTCTGGCGGCTGGCGGTGTTCGGCGCGTTGTGGCGCACGACGGTGGTGAAGTCGGCGTGCTGGCTGCCGCCGAGGAGTTGGGCGGCGTTGAGGTGGGCGGCGGCTTTTTCGCCGGCGAGGTGGGCGTGCACCTCCATGCGGGCGAGGCGGGCGCCGAGGGTCAGGGCGAAACTGTCATAGGTCGCGGCCTCGGCAATTTCGGAATAGGTGGTGGAGAGGTGGAAGGCCCCTGCCCCTTCATCCTGGATGCGCAAATGGGTGAGGGTGGCGCCGCTGGCGATTTCGGCGGTCAGCACGGGGTTGTGCAGGTATTCGCCGTCGCCGATGGCGATGTCGAGCAGGGTCAGCTTGGCGCCGGATTCCAGGATAATGGCGTGGCGGGGGTGGAAGCCGACGGAATGGCCGGTGCCGATGCTGACGAGCACCAGCGTGCCGGCATCGAGCCCCGCGGGGACGTGGATGGCGGCACCGTCCTCGGACAGCATCGTGTTCAGCGCGACCAGCTTCTCATCCGCCGGGCGGGTGATGCGGCCGAGGGCAGGCTTGCCGGTGGTGACGTGGATGCCCTTTGGCACGCCGGAGAGCTCGGAATGGAAGTGACCGTCGACGAAGACCAGGCGCGGGCCGGCGATGGCAGGGATGCGGGCCAGCAGGGCGGCGGGGGCGTCGATGCGGGCGGCGGAAATGAACGCGGTCTCGGCGAAGGGACGCAGGCTGGTGTAGCGCCAGGCCTCCTCGCGCGGGCCGGGCAGGCCGTTGCTGGCCAGCATGATGGCGGCCTCCGCCCGGACGTGGCTGTCGCCGGGCAGCGTTGTCTTGGTGGCCTGGTAGCGCGCGACGAAGGCCGCGGCGGCAGCGTTCAGGGCCGCGACAGGACCGGAGGGGGCGATGCCGCTCATGCGGCCTCCAAAATCACGCTGGCATAGCCGCCGGCTTCCAGGGCATGCGCCAGCTCGGGGCCGCCGGACTTGATGATGCGGCCCTGGGACAGGACGTGGACGCGATCCGGCACGATATGGTCCAGAAGCCGCTGATAATGCGTGATCACCACGGCGGAGAAATCCGGGCCGCGCAGGGCGTTGACGCCGTCGGCGACGATCTTCAGCGCGTCGATGTCCAGGCCGGAATCGGTCTCGTCGAGGATGGCCAGCTTGGGGCGCAGGACGGCCATTTGGAGAACCTCGTTGCGCTTCTTCTCGCCGCCGGAGAAGCCGACGTTCACGTTGCGCTTGAGCATATCGTCGGGCATCGACAGCAGCTTGGCCTGGGCGCGGGCGAGCTTGAGGAACTGCACGGCATCCAGCTCGGCCTCGCCGCGGGCGCGGCGCTGGGCGTTGAGCGCGGTGCGCAGGAAGTTGGCGTTGTTCACGCCGGGGAGTTCGACCGGATACTGAAAGGCGAGAAACAGGCCACGGGCGGCGCGTTCCTCGGGCTCGATCGACAACAGGTCGTGGCCGTCGAAGGTGGCGGTGCCGCCGGTGACCTCATAGCCCTCGCGGCCGGAGAGGACATACGACAAGGTCGACTTGCCGGAGCCGTTCGGGCCCATGATGGCGTGGACCTCGCCCTTGGGCACGATGAGGTCGATGCCGTTGAGGATGGTCTTGCCGTCGATTTCGGCCATAAGGCCTTTGATTTGCAGCATTGGTTTGTTCCTTAAGACAGCGAAGCAAGGCGAGGGCTATGCCCTCGACCCGTCGTGCGTTAGCACGCTTAGGCGTGACGGGGCCTGAGGCCCCAGACCCCCATTCATGAGGGTCCAGGGGGCTCGGCCCCCTGGTGGGGTGCAGGGGCAAAGCCCCTGGCCTTGGCTTTCTTTGTTCATCTAGCCGACGGACCCTTCGAGACTCACCGCCAGCAGCTTCTGCGCCTCGACGGCGAACTCCATCGGAAGCTCCTTGAGAACTTCCTTGCAGAAGCCATTGACAATCAAACCAACTGCGTCTTCCTGGTTCAGGCCGCGTTGGCGGCAATAGAAGAGCTGGTCGTCGTCGATCTTCGAGGTGGTGGCTTCGTGTTCCAGCTTGGCGGTCGGGTTGCGGCTTTCGATGTAGGGCACGGTGTGGGCACCGCACTGGTCGCCGATCAGCAGGCTGTCGCACTGGGTGAAGTTGCGGGCACCGTCGGCGCGGCGGTCGACGCGGACCAGGCCGCGATAGGTGTTGTTGGAGTGGCCGGCGCTGATGCCCTTGGAGACGATGGTGCTGCGGGTGCGCTTGCCGATATGGATCATCTTGGTGCCGGTATCGGCCTGCTGGCGGTGGTTGGTCAGGGCCACTGAGTAGAACTCGCCGACACTGTCATCGCCGAGCAGGACGCAGGAGGGGTATTTCCAGGTGATCGCCGAGCCGGTCTCGACCTGGGTCCAGCTGATCTTGCTGCGGGCACCACGGCAGGCGCCGCGCTTGGTGACGAAGTTGTAGATGCCGCCCTTGCCGTCGGCGTCGCCGGGGTACCAGTTCTGGACGGTGCTGTATTTGATCACCGCGTCGTCCATGGCGATCAGCTCGACCACGGCGGCGTGAAGCTGGTTCTCGTCGCGCTGCGGGGCGGTGCAGCCCTCGAGATAGGAGACGTGGCTGCTGTCCTCGGCGATGATCAGGGTGCGTTCGAACTGGCCGGTGTTGCGGGCGTTGATGCGGAAATAGGTCGAGAGCTCCATCGGGCAGTGCACGCCCTTGGGGATGTAGACGAAGCTGCCATCGGTGAAGACGGCGGAGTTCAAGGCGGCGAAGTAGTTGTCGCTGACCGGGACGACGCTGCCGAGGTATTTGCGCACGAGGTCGGGGTGGTCGCGGACGGCCTCGGAGATCGGGCAGAAGATCACGCCGGACTTGGCCAGCGTGGCCTTGAAGGTGGTGGCGACGGAGACGCTGTCGAACACCACATCCATGGCGACCTGGGGGCGTTCGTCCTCGGCGCCCTCGACGCCGGCGAGGATGGCGCGCTCCCTGAGCGGGATGCCGAGCTTCTCGTAGGTGCGGAGCAGCTCGGGGTCGACCTCGTCCAGGCTCTTGGGGCCGGGCTTCTTCTTCGGCGCGGCGTAATAATGCAGGTCCTGGTAGTCGATGGGGGGGTGGTTCACCATCGCCCAGTTCGGCGGTTCCATCTTCAGCCAGATGGCGTAGGCCTTCAGCCGCCAGTCGAGCAGCCATTCCGGCTCCTCCTTGCGGGCGGAGATCAGACGGATGATGTCGGTGTTCAGGCCCTTGGGGGCCATGTCCATCTCGATATCGGTCGAGAAGCCCCATTTGTAGCCACCCTCGGTGGCGGCCTGGACGGCGTCGATGGTTTCGGCAACGGCTGGCATGATGCGCTCTCTGTCTATTCGGCTGCGCTTGAAAGAACCGCGTGTGCGGCGGGCACGCGGAAGGCGAGTGGCACAGAGGCCTGGCGCATGTCAGCCAGGGTGATGGACGCGAGCGAATCCTGGATCGCGTCGTTGACCAGGTCCCAGCGGCCCTTGACGGCGCAGACCGAGGAGACGTCGCAGCAGGTGGTGGAGCCCTCGACACA
>CAXNGD010000117.1:0-7424 GCA_964201575.1 Acetobacterales bacterium
CCAGGGTCTCGGACCCGGGTGGGGTCCGGGGCAAAGCCCCGGCTTACTTCCCTTTCCCCACCGCCCTGCTACGGTTTGCTCAGTACGGGGGAGAGTCACATGCGGCAGCTTCAGATTGGCGACGTTACGATCACCAGCATTGTCGAGCGCGACGGTCCCTGGCGGAAGCCGGAAACGATGTTCCCGGCCTATGACCCCGCCATTGCCGTCGAGCATTTCAAGACCATGGAGCCCGAAGTCTTCGACCACGCCTCCGGCCGCATGGTCATCACCTACCAGACCTTCGTGGTGAAGACGCCGCAGCACACCATCCTGGTCGACACCTGCACTGGCGAGGACAAGGGCTATCCGGCCCCGATGGATTTCGACAAGACCCCCTGGCTCTCGGGCTTCAAGGAGGCAGGCCTGTCCTTCGACAAGATCGACTATGTCTTCTGCACCCATCTGCACATCGACCATTGCGGCTGGAACACCGTGCTGCGCAACGGAAGCTGGGTCCCGACTTTCCCGAACGCCAAGTATGTCTTCCACAAGCGCGAGTACGACTACTGGGAAAAGGCCACCGCCCGCGGCGACAACCCGCCCGGCCAGGTCTGGAACATGAACTGCCTGCCGATCATGGAAGCCGGCCAGGCCCTGCTGGTCGATGACGACTACGCGCTGGACGACACCATCACGCTCACGCCCACGCCGGGCCATTCGCCCTGCCATTGCTGCGTCAACATTTTCTCCAAGGGCCAACGCGCCGTGGTCACCGGCGACATGATGCACCACGCCCTGCAATGCCGGGAACCCGAATGGTCCACCGTGTTCGACATCGACGCCAAACAGGCCGCCGCCTCGCGCCGCAGCTTCCTCGGCTCGGTCGCCGACACCGACACGCTGATCCTGCCGATCCATTTCCCAACCCCCACCGTCGGCCGCATCAAGGGCGACGGCAACCGCTTCGACTGGCGCTACGTGCGCGGCTGAACAACCCCCGCTTGCAATCGCGTTCGCAACAGGTCTAGCGTTCAGCCCAGGGAAACGGGCCAAAGCGCCGCATGAGCAAACACATCATCGCCCCGGTCACCGAGCTGCCCCCCGGCAGCCGCAAGCTGGTCACCGTCAAGGGCCGGCCGATTGCCGTGTTCAATCTCGGCGGCGAATTCTTCGGCCTGCTCAATCGCTGCCCGCACCAGGGCGGCGATCTCTGCGAGGGCCTGGTCACCGCCGTCGTCACCGCCGACCGCCCAGGCGAATACCGCATGTCGCGGCATGGCGAGATCATCCGCTGCCCCTGGCACGGCTGGGAGTTCGACATCCGCACCGGCCAGTCCTGGTGCGAGCCGGATCGAATCCAGACCAAGCAATACCCGGTCGAGATCGCCGCCGGCACCGATCTGGTCAAAGGCCCTTACATTGCCGAGACAATCCCGGTTTTGGTTGAGGAGAACTACATCGTCGTCGAGGTCTGACCACCGATACGCCTGACGCCTGTTCTTGACACAGAAGCAAGAGGGATCATGGGGGACGCCAGCACCAGCCTCGCGCAGCCGCCTTTGGCGGTGATCGCACCCGCCCGCCGGCGGCGCTTTTCGTTTGACCGATACTTCGTCGCGCTGACCGTGCTGCCGACCTTCGTGGTGATGGTGGCGATCTTCGGCCTGCCGCTGCTGTTCTCGTTCTATCTCAGCTTCACCGGCTGGTCGCCGAACCAGGCGCTGCTCGGTGGCGCCTATGTGGGCTTGGACAACTACGCCGACCTGTTCGCCGACCCGGTCTTTGTCGGCAGCCTCGGCATTACCTTCGGCTATACCGCCGCCGCCGTCTCCGCCCAGCTCGCCGCCGGCCTGGGTATCGCCCTGCTGCTAAATGTCGACCTGCCCTACATGCGCGCCTTCCGCACCGCCCTGGTGATCCCGATGATGATCACCCCGATCGTCGGCGCGCTGTGCTGGAAGCTTCTGCTCGACCCCAGCCACGGCGTGGTGAATTACTGGCTGGGCCAGAAGATCATCTGGCTCGGACAGCCGGACACCGCGATGCTGGCGGTCTGGGTGGTCAATGTCTGGCACAGCACGCCCTATGTGTCGCTGATCCTGCTGGCCGGGCTGCGCTCCCTGCCCAGCGAGCCGCGCGAGGCCGCCGCGATCGACGGCGCCAGCCGCTGGCAGATGTTCATCCACATCACCCTGCCGCTGCTCAAGCCCTATCTGCTGGTCGCCCTGCTGCTGCGCACGATCTTCGAGTTCCGCGCCTTCGACAACATCTACGCCATGACCGGCGGCGGGCCGGCGAATGCGACGATGGTGCTGTCGATGTTCACCTACCTCGCCAGCTTCGTGCGTTTCGATTTCGCACTGGGGGCGGCGGCATCGTGGATGATGCTGCTGATGTCGATGCTGATCTGCCTGTTCTTCATCGCCGTGATCCGCCGAAGGGACGCCAACTGATGGCAACACTCTGATGGCAATAGTTGTCGGCTCGCAGCGCACCCGCTGGCTCTCCCGCGCGCTGGTCTATGGCGCGCTCATCGTGCTGACCGTGGTCTTCCTGTTCCCGCTGCTGTGGGTGCTCGGCCTGTCGTTCAAGACCCGGATGCAGACCTTCGCCAATCCGCCGCTGTTCCTGTGGTGGCCCACCTTCGAGAACTACATCGACGTCTTCGGCCGCTCGGATTTCGGCCTGGCCTTCCTCAACACGCTGATCGTCTCCGGCAGCGCCGTCGGGCTGTCGCTGTGCGTCGGCGTGCCGGCGGCCTACGCCTTCGCACGGTTTCCGTTCCGCGGCCGGTCCTTCCTGTTCTTCGCCCTGCTGGTCATGCGCATGCTGCCGCCGATCGCCGTCCTGGTGCCGATGTACGTGCTGTTCAGCAAACTCGGACTGACCACCACGCGGTTTTCCGTGGTGCTGGCCTATTCCACCTTCGCGCTGCCGCTGGTGGTCTGGATCATGCGCGGCTTCTTCGAGGATCTGCCGGCGGAGTTGGAAGAGAGCGCCTGGATCGATGGCGCCAGCCGCTTCACCGCTTTTCGCCTGATCGTGCTGCCGCTGGCCAAGCCCGGGATGGTGGCCGCTAGCATCCTGTGCCTGCAACTCGCCTGGAACGATTTTCTGTTCGCCGCCGTGCTGACCAACAATGCCAGTCAAACCCTGCCGGTGAAGATGATGACCTTCTCGGCCGGCGATTCCGGCGTCGACTGGGGCGGTGTCACCGCCTCCGGCATGCTGGTGATCCTGCCGGTGATCATCTTCTCATTCCTAGCCCAGCGCCATCTCGTTGCCGGCCTGTCCTCCGGCGCCGTCAAAGGCTGAACCAAGAACAAGGGAGAACACCCATGCGCCGCCGTACCCTGCTCGCCACCGCCGCCGCCACAACCCTGGCCACCCCCAGCCTGCGCGCCCAGAGCCGCCCGGAGAAGCTCGTCTATATCGGCGAGAACCAGGGCGGCTGGAAACGTGCCCTGATGGAAGAAGTCGCCCCCGCCTTCGAGAAATCCACTGGCATCAAGGTCGAGTTCACCATGCTGCCGGTCGATGCCTGGCGCGCCCGACTGAAGGCCGAGCTTGGCGCCGGGTCCACCGGGATCGACATCGCGCAATGGTCGGTCGGCATGGCCGGCTGGATGTCGCCGCATGTGCTTGACCACAACGAGGTGGTCGCCAAGATCGCCCAGCGCGATCCCGATTTCGCCTGGGACGATTTCCTCGGCGGCAGCAAGGTGGCGGCAACCTATGACGGCAAGCTGTCCGGCATTCCGTACCGCATCACCACGGGGATCATGGTCTACCAGAAGGAGATCCTGGCCAAGGCCGGCTTCGCCACCTTCCCCACCACCTTCGCCGAATTCGAGAAGGCGGCGATGGCGGTCAACTCCCCGCCCGACCGCTTCGCCTTCGGCGTCATGGGCAAGCAGGGCTCCGGGCTCTACACCAGCCTCGCCTCCTGGCTGTATTCCGCCGGCGGCAAGCTGTGCGATTTCAAGACCGGCGAGATCTTCATCAACCGGCCCGAGGCGGTGTTGGCCTTGCAGTTCCTCGGTGACCTCGTGGTCAAGAACAAGCTGGCCCCGCCCGAGGTCACCACTTGGGAATACGACGAGATCATCGCCGGCGGGCAGCGTGACCGGTTCGTGATGGGGCAGACCTTCGCGCCCTACATGACGCTGATGAACGATCCCACCAATTCGAAGATCCCCGGGCGCTGGGCCGGGGCCGTGGTGCCGGGCCATACCGCGGCCAGCCAGAGCCGGACCTGGATCGACGGGCATTTCATGGCGGTGCCCAAATATTCCAAGAACGCCGACTGGGCGATCGACTTCATCCGCATGGCCTGTTCCAAGCAGTGGCAGCTGCGCTCGATGGAGCGCGGCAATGCGCCGCCGCGTGGCTCGGTGCTGCGCAATCCCGAGATGGCGGCCAAGCTTGGCTGGCCGCCAATCGCCGCGCAGGCGATCGAGACCGGGGTGCCGACGCCGGCCCATCCGGTGTGGGATACGTTGGAACTCGCCTTGCGCACCGGGGTGTCCGAGGTGCTGCTGGGACAGAAGACGGCCAAGGTGGCGCTCGACGCCGTGGCGGCCGACTGGCAGCGTGGCATGCGCCGGGCGGGGATCGGGCGGAGCTGACGAAGGGACTCTGGCATGAAGATCGATTGCGACGTCCACCCTGGGGTGCCCAGCGTGAAGGTGTTGCTGCCCTATATGGATCAGTACTGGGCGGACGCGTTTGTGCAGCGTGGGATGGACGGGTTCGACATGGCGTCGTACCCGCCCGGGGCGCCGATTTCCTGCCGGCCGGATTGGCAGCTCGAGAAGGCCAAGCCGGGGACCAGCCTGGTGCAGTTGCAGGCGCAGGCGCTGGATGCGTTCGGGGCGCGGTTTGCGATCTGCAATCCGTTGTATGGCGGGCAGGTGGCGGTCAGCGAGACGATGGCGGCGGCACTTTGCTCGGCGCTGAACGACTGGATCGCGGCCGAGTGGATGGCGAAGGATCCGCGGCTGCGGGCGTCGATCGTGGTGCCGGTGCAGAATCCGCAGTTGGCGGCCGAGGAGATCGAGCGCAAGGCTTCGGATAAGCGGTTCGTGCAGGTGTTGCTACCGTCGGGGGCGGAGATGCTGTACGGCAAAAGCTACTACTGGCCGATCTTCGCTGCAGCAGAAAAACACAAGCTGCCGGTGGGGATCCATGCCGGCTTGATGTATCGGCATGCGCCGACGTCCAACGGGTGGCCGAGCTTCTTCCTGCATGACTATGTCGCCGGCAGCCAGGTGTTCGAGGACCAGCTGTTGAGCATGGTAAGCGAAGGGCTGTTTGTGAAGTTTCCCGGGTTGCGGATTGTGCTGCTGGAATCCGGGGTGACGTGGCTGCCGGGGTTCATCTGGCGGGCGATCAAGACCTGGCACGGGGTGCGGGCCGAGGTGCCGTGGGTGAAGCGGTCACCGGCGGCGTATATTCGCGAGCATATCCGGCTGACGATGCAGCCTTTTGACGCGCCGCCCGATGCCGGGATCGTCGGCCAGATCCTGGACGAGATCGGGTCGGACGAGATGCTTTTGTTCGCCACCGACTTTCCGCATTGGCAGTTCGAGGGCGACCAGGCGGTTCCTCCTGGATTTTCGCCCGAATTGCTGCGCAAGATCATGGTTGACAATCCGTTGGCTACCTATCCCAGGCTCAAGGAAACCATCGCATGAGCGAAGTCCTCGACCGGCAAACCGCGACCGCCACGAAGCTGCGGATCATCGACAGCGATATCCATCCGTCGCTGCGCGCGGAATCCGACCTCAATCCGTGGCTCTCCCAGCGCTGGCAGAAGCATATCGCCGAGTACGGCAAGCTGGGCCGCGGTCCCTATGCGGCGCGCAATACCTATCCGCGCTTCATGCCCGCGACCGCCCGGCGCGATGCCTGGCCGCCGGGCGGGGCGCCGCCGGGCAGCGACCTGGATTTCATGCGCGAGCAGCTTTTGGATCGCTACGATATCGAGCATGGCATTCTGGAGCCGCTGTTTCCCGGCAACCTGGTGCGCAACCTCGAACTCTCGGCCGCGGTGTGCAGCGCCATCAATGACTGGCAGATCGCCGCCTTCACCAGCCAGGAATCGCGGCTGCGCGGCTCGATCCAGATTCCGTTCGAAGACGCCAAAGCCTCGGTCGCCGAAATCGACAAGCGGGTCAAGCAACGCGATTTCGCCCAGATCCAGCTCACCTCGCGCAGCACCGAGCCGCTGGGCCGGTCGAAATACTGGCCGATCTTCGAAGCCGCCGCACACTACAACCTGCCGATCGGATTGCATGTGGGCGGCGAGGCCGGGTTCGCGCCCACCGCCGCGGGCTGGCCCAGCTTCTATATCGAAGACCATCACGGGCTGACCCACGCCATGCAGTGCCAGGCAACCTCGATGGTGCTGGAAGGGGTGTTCGAACGCTACCCCACCCTGAAGATCATCATGATCGAAGGCGGATGGTCATGGCTGCCGGTGCTCGGCTGGCGGATGGATAACCACTGGAAGAAAATGCAGGCGGAAGTGCCGCATCTGAAAATGCCTCCCAGCGCCTATATGAAACGCAATCTGTGGATCTCCACCCAGCCGATGGAAGAGCCGGAACGGCCGGCTGACCTGCGGCATACCATCGACTGGATCGGCTGGGATCGCATTCTGTTTGCCACCGATTACCCGCACTGGGATTTCGACGATCCGCGGAATGCATTTCCGATCCCGCTGAGCGAAGGGGAGAAGCGGATGATCTTTCGGGGGAATGCGGAGGCGGTCTACAAGCTGGATTGAAGAAAGGAAGCGCGTTCTTTTTTGAAAAAAAGAACCAAAAAACTTTCTTCCACTTGGCCGGGCGCTCGTGTTGGAGACCCGGCCAAGTTAAGGAAAGTCTTTTTGATTCTTTTTCTTCAGAAAAAGAAGATTTTTGTTTTGGTATCGTAACATTTTGCGCGCGCGTCTGCGCTTCCGAGTGGGGACGTTTTTCGGGGAATTGGCGGCCGGGAGGGTCGTGCGCGTGGCGGATTCTGGCCTGGGCGGCCGTAGGTCGGGGGATTGGGTGCCGGCGCGGTGGCTGAGCGGGGGTGTTGTGCCGCGGGCGCGCGGGTGCGGGGATGGCGCGGGGCGCGCGGCGGCGGAGCCTGGGCGCGATGCGGGTCCGGGTGCGGGCAGCCGGGCTTGGCATGGTGGCGCGATGTGCCCGCGTGCGGGGTTGGGGCGGGGGGAGGGTTCCGGCCTGCCACAGGCGGACCAGCTGCTCCAGGCGGCCGAAGATGCGGTCAAGGCAGGCGATGATCAGGGCGTGGATGGCGGCCGGGATGAAGACACACTTCTCCTGTGCCTGCGTCGCCGTGCGCAGGCGGGCGATCTGGTCGCCGAGGGAGGGGGGTGTGTTTTCCATGGATTATATATAACTAACTGATATATGATTTTCAATGGGAAATTT
>CAXNGD010000118.1:0-7350 GCA_964201575.1 Acetobacterales bacterium
CCCCCCCCCTTCCTTAGGAGACTCGGATGTTTGCTTCGTTCGTCCTGGCCTTGCGCACCGCCGGTCTTCCAGCTTCGGTCACCGAATACCTGACCCTGATGGGCGCCATGAAGGCCGGCGTGGCCGACTACTCGATCGATGATTTCTACTATCTCTGCTGCGCCACCCTGGTGAAGGACGAGCGCCACCTCGACCGTTTCGACCGCGTCTTCGGCGAGGTCTTCAAGGGCCTGGAGCCGCCCGAGGGCATTGCGATCCAGAACCTGCCGGAGGAGTGGCTGAAGAAGCTCGCCGAGAAGTTCCTCTTGCCGGAGGAGATGGACAAAATCGAAAAACTCGGCGGGCTGGAGGCGCTGATGAAGCGGCTCCAGGAGTTGATGGCGGAGCAGAAGGGGCGCCATCAGGGCGGCGGCAAGTGGATCGGCACGGCCGGGACCTCGCCGTTCGGTGCCTATGGCGCCAATCCTGAGGGCGTGCGAATCGGCCAGCAGGAAGGCCGCAACCGGCGCGCGATCAAGGTCTGGGACCGACGGGAGTTCAAGGACCTCGACGATTCCGTCGAGCTGGGAACAAGGAACATCAAGCTGGCGCTGCGCCGGCTGCGCAAATTCGCCCGCCAGGGCCAGCCGACCGAGCTGGACATTCCCGCGACCATCCGCACCACGGCGAACAATGCCGGCTACCTGGATTTGCAGATGGTGCCGGAGCGGCACAACACGGTGAAGGTGCTGCTGTTCCTGGATATCGGCGGCTCGATGGACGAGCATGTGCGGGTCTGCGAGGAGTTGTTCTCCGCAGCGCGCGGCGAGTTCAAGCACATGGAGTATTTCTACTTCCACAACTGCGTCTATGAGCGGGTGTGGAAGACCAACCGGCGTCGCAACGACAACATGACGCCGACCGAAGAGGTGATGCACAAGTATGGCCCGGACTACAAGCTGATCTTCGTCGGCGACGCCTCGATGTCGCCCTATGAGGTCAGCCATCCCGGCGGCAGCGTGGAGCATTGGAACGAGGAGCCTGGTGCCGTGTGGCTGGAGCGGCTGACCGGACATTTCCGCCGCCATGCCTGGCTGAACCCGCGGCCACGCAATGCCTGGGACCACGCGATGTCGATCTCGATGATCCGCAAGGGGCTCGAGAACCGGATGTTCCCGCTCACCCTGGGCGGCATCGACGAGATGGCCAAGGAACTGAACCGGTGAATGTTGCCGACATCATGCAGTCCCCCGCGTATCGCAAGATCGTGGAGGTGCTTGATGCCGAGCATGACCGGACGGTGGCGGACATCATCACCCTGACCGAGATCCCGGCCCCGCCCTTCGCCGAGGGGCCGAAGGCGGCGCACTACCTGGAGATGCTGCGGGCACACGGGCTGGAGGATGTCGAACTCGACGGCATCGGCAATGCGATGGGTCTGCGCCGCGGAGCGGGCAATGGACCGCTGATTGTGGTCGCGGCGCACCTGGACACGGTGTTTCCCGCCGGCACGGATGTGAAGGTCCGGCGTGCGGGCACCAAACTGTTCGCACCCGGCGTGGGCGACGACACGCGCAGCCTCGCGGTCTTGCTCGCCTATATGCGCGCGCTGGATGCGGCCGGGGTGCGGACCTACAGCGATATCCTGTTCGTCGGCGATGTCGGCGAGGAAGGTCTGGGCGATCTGCGCGGCATCCGGCATCTGTTCACCGAGGGAAAGTACAAAGACCGCATCAAGGTTTTCTTCACCGTGGACTCGCCCGACATGGACGGGCTGGTCGTCGGCGGCGTTGGCTCCAAGCGCTATCGCGCGACGTTCCGCGGTCCCGGCGGACATAGTTTCGGCGCCTTCGGGCTGGTCAGCCCGGCCTTTGCGATGAGCCAGGCGATGTTGGAACTGTCGCGGATTGCGGTGCCGGCCAAGCCGAAGACGACATTCAGCGCCAGCGTGTTCGGCGGCGGCACCTCGGTCAATTCCATCCCCAACGAGGTCTGGGTCGAGGTCGATTTGCGCTCCGAGGTGCCGGCCGAACTGAACCGGCTGGAACAGCGCTTCCTGGCGATTTTGCAACAGGCGGCGGCCGCCGAAAACCATGCGCGCTCGATCGCCGAAGGCGAGATCACCGCCGAGGCCAAGCTGATCGGCGACCGGCCCGCCGGCAGCACGGCGGTGGACAGCGATATCGTCCGGCATTCGACGGTGGCGCTGACGGCGCACGGGATCACGCCGCGCCATGTCTATTCCTCAACCGACGCCAACATCCCGATGAGCCTGGGCATCCCCGCGGTGAAGATCGGTTCGGGCGGCACCGGCGGGCGCGGGCATTCGCTGGGCGAGTGGATCGATGTCGAGAAGGAGAACTCGGTGCGCGGCATGGCCGCCGGGTTGACGGCGATCCTGGCGGTGGCGGGCGTGCTGGCGTGACGCTGATCGAGATCTGCGTCGAGGGCATCGACGGCGCGGTGGCGGCGGCCGAGGGCGGGGCGGATCGGATCGAGCTGTGCGCCAGCCTGATCGAGGGCGGCATCACGCCGAGCATCGGCACGGTGCGCGCGGCGGTGGCGGCGGTGTCTGTCCCCGTGATGGTGATGGTGCGGCCGCGCGGCGGCGACTTTCTTTACAGCGAGCACGAGTTCGCTTCGATGCTCGATGATGTCGCCGCCTTGCGGTCTTCCGGCGCGGCGGGGGTGGTGTTCGGCTGCCTGACGGCCGACGGCGCGATCGATGAGGCGCGGACGCGGGCCCTGGTCGTGGCGGCGCGGCCCTTGTCGGTGACCGTGCATCGGGCATTCGACATGACCGCCGATCCCGCCGCCGCGTTGGAGGCGCTGGTCCGCTGCGGGGTGGATCGCGTGCTGACCAGCGGCCAGCAGGTGCGCGGGATTGACGGTGTTGGATTGCTGGCGAAGCTGGTGCAGCAGGCAGCCGGCCGGATTGTCGTGCTGGGCTGCGGGGCGTTGGACGAGGCAACAATCGGCGCCGTGCGCCAGCAGGCCGGGCTGAACGAGTTGCACTTCTCGGCACCGATGGGTGTCGGCAGTGCGATGGCCTATCGCAACCCCGCCCTGGCAATGGGCGGCGACGATCCCGAGCGGGAGTATCGCCACACGCTCACCGATCCCGCGCAAGTGCGGGCGATGATCGCCGCGGCCCGGGGCTAGAGCAGCAGCCAACCGGACAGGCGCTGGGCGACCGTCCTAACCCGCCAGCAAAGCCCGCGCCGCATCCACCATCACCGCCCCGCCAATCACGATATCCTCGTCGGACGTATCCTCGCTCCAATGATGGCTGATCCCGCCAATGCTCGGCACGAACAGCATCGCCGACGGCATCACCTTGGCCAGCATCTGCGCGTCATGCCCCGCCCCTGATGGCATGCGCTGATGTAGCCCCGGCGCGTGCACCTCCGCCGCCGCCTCCAACGCCGCCTGGAACCGTGCCTCCATCACCTTCGGCACCGAGCGCGACATGTTGTGCAACACCGCCGTGCACGGCCCCGCATTGCTCTCGGCCACCAACCCCTCCAGCGTCGCCTCCAGCCGCTTCAACACCTCGGGATCGGCATCGCGAAACTGGATCAGCATCTCCGCCCCGCCCGGAATGATGCTCCCCGCCCCGGGCTCCAGCGAAATCCGCCCCACCGTCCAAACCGACCGCGCCGCACACACCGTCGGAAACGCCCCGTCAATCGCCACCGCCAGCTTCGCCGCCGCCAGCCCCGCATCCTTCCGAATGGCCATGCGCGTCGTCCCCGCATGGTTCTGCACCCCCTCGAACCGCACCCGATACTGCCAGATGCCAACGATGCTGGTGACAACGCCAATCTTCAGCTTGCGCGCCTCCAGATCGTCGCCCTGCTCGATATGCGCCTCCAGATACCCGGCATACCGGCCGGGCTCGAACGCAATCCGCGCCTTCCCCGCCAGCCCCGCCTCGCTCAACGCCGCCCGCAAGCTCTTGTCGTAGTACCGGTTGTGGCACCCATCGATCTCCGCATCCGTCACCTCGCCAATGAAGGACCGGCTGCCGAGGAAACTCCCGTAATGCCCCTCCTCATCGGCCCAACTCACCACATCAATCCCGCCGCCTAACGCCCGCGCCGCCTCCAGCGCGTACATCACCCCCAACGCCCCATCCAGCCAGCCGGCCTCGTTCTGCGTCTCGGTATGGCTCCCCAACAGCAACTTCGGCCCCGCCCCCGGACTCCGCCCGATCACATTGCCGATGCCATCGATCTCCGGCACCAGCCCGGCCTCGCGCATCCGCTTACACATCCACTCCCGGCTTTCCATATCGACCTTGGAAAAAGTCGGTCGATGCACCCCGGTCTTGAACGTGCCAAAGCCGCGCAGCTTGTAGAGATCGGCCAACAGCCGCTTGCCGTCGAAACCCGCATTCGGAATGCTCATCACCGCCTACTCCACAACCTTGATGCCATGCGGCCGGATCAACCCATCCGGCACCGGGGTAAAACCACTCAGCTTCGCCGAATGCGCAAACAGCCAATTGTGATGATACATCACCATGAACGGCCGATCCCGCGTATAGGTCACCGCCACCTCACGATACAGCGCCTGGCGCTGCGCCACATCCGTCACCCCGCGCGCCTGGGCCAACAACCCGTCGAACGCCGGATTGACATATTTCCCCCAGTTCAAGAACCCATCCGACTGCAGCCAAACCGCCACATTGCCATCCGGATCGGCCCGCCCGCTCCAGATCCCGATATACGCGTTGAACCCGCCCGCCCGCGTCGCCGCCACCGCCGCATTCGCCTCCATCGCCACAATCTTCACCTCGAACCCCACCTCCCCCGCCATCGACTGGATCAGCTCCGCCGTCTGCAACGGGATCGGCGCATTGCCAACCACCAGCGTAACCGGAACCCGCTCCGCCCCCGCCGCCTTCAGCAACGCCCGCGCGCCGGCCACATCCCGCGGCGGCACCGGCAGCGCCGGGTTCCAATAGGTCGAATTCGGCGCCTCGGTCTGGTTGGACGGCACCATCAACCCATCCAGCACCACCTGGTTCAGCACCACCCGATCAATCGACTTCTCGAACGCCTCGCGCACCCGCGGATCCCGCCCAAACGGCCCCTCCGCCATCACCCCATTGCCCAGGTTGAACAGCAACACCTGATACGCCACGGCTGGCGCGCTCAACAGCCGCAGCCGCCCATCCGCCCTGACCGATGCCGCGTCCGACGGCGCCATCCCCTCGATCAGGTCCAACTGCCCCGACCGCAAATTGACCAGCTTCACCGTGGTGTCCGGGATCGGCCGAAACGTCACCCGATCGACATGGATCTTCCCGGCATCCCAATACCCGGCAAACCGATCCAGCACGATCCGATCCTGCGCCACCCGCTGGCCGAACTTGAACGGCCCCGCGCACACCGGCTCGGTCCCGAACTCCTTGCCCAGCCGGGCAATCGCCTTGGGCGAGCCCATCATCCCCGCCCGATCCGCCAACACCGCCACCAGCGGCGCATTCGGCGCCGACAACCGCAGCCGCACCGTCAGGGGATCAACCACCTCAATGGCACTGATCGGCCGCACCTCGGCCTTGCGCTGGCTCTCCGGCGCGCTGCGATAGCGCTCCAGGTTGATCCGCACCGCCTCGGCATCCAGCTTCTCGCCGTCATGAAACACCACCCCCGGCCGCAGCGTGATGGTCAACGCCATGTTGTCCGCCGACCACTCCCACTTCGTCGCCAACTGCGGCACCAACCCCATCTTGCCATCGAGGTCGATCAACTTGTCGCACAGCGAGGCGAACACAATCCGCCCGACATAAGACCCCCCGCTTGCAGGATCCAACAGGTCGGGATCCCCCCCCAACCCGATCCGCAGCTGCGCCGCCGAGACCGGTGCTGCCACCAAGACCCCAAGCGCCAAGGCCGACATCAATGCGAACCGGCTATGCATGCTCTGCTCCTCAGGATTGTGCCCAACCGGATGCAAGCATGATGCGCGAACTCCGCACAGGGGGTTTGTGCGCCGCAGCGCCGATACTGCCGCCCCATGACCGAAATTTACATCGACGGCGATGCCTGCCCCGTGCGCGACGAAGTCTACCGCGTCGCCACCCGCCTCAACCTGGTGGTCCACGTCGTCTCCAACGGCTCCCGCCCCATCCGCCCGCCAGGCCTGCCCAACGTCCGCATGGTCGTCGTCCCCGAAGGCGCTGATATCGCCGATGACTGGATCGCCGAACGCATCACCGCCGCCGATATCTGCGTCACCAGCGACATCCCGCTGGCCGCCCGCTGCCTGGAACGCAAGGCCCGCGCCCTGTCCAGCACCGGCCGCCTCTGGACATCAGACAATATCGGCAACGCCCTCGCCGGCCGCGAAATCGGCCGCCACCTTCGCGAAATCGGCGTCACCACCGGCGGGCCGGCGCCGCTGACCAAAGCCGACCGCTCGAAGTTCCTCTCAGCGCTGGATACGTTTGCGCAGGCAGCACTGCGAGGACGCTAGGAAGCAAGGCTGGGCTCCGCCCAGACCCGCCAGGGGCCAAGCCCCTGGACCTTAACTCATGAGAGCTGAGGACTCCGCGGAAGCGGTTCGAATCTTCCTCTGACCATGCCAAGACCAGAGCACGAGCCAAGCGCAAGAAATCTCCATCAATGAAGACTCTTGCAATTTATTTCCGTCATGTTGAATTGTTTCTCTATGATCGCTCGAACCCGCATCACTCTGCTATTTACTTCTTCCCTATTTGATCTTCCATGCTCCCGAAATATGATGCAATTCTTCCATCCATATGATAAAATATCTTGTCTTCTTCTGGCAATCCCATCCGGACCGGCACCACTGGCCAAAAACCTCAACTTGCAGTCAGATGGATCGACGTTCCTCGAACACTGATGATCAATCGTTGCGTACCTTGCCGTTTCCGGAATAGCGTCCTGTCCTAACGCATCTGCATAAGCAAAACATGCGTCCATTTCAGGAGAGTATGCTTTTAGGTCTCCATACTCTCAAATTTGCGCCTTTTGGTAAGCTACTTCCCTGCCGCAAAAATCTCTAAGGAACAAAACTTGATCGGTCCGCATCTCATTCAACTCGGGTGCGTTGACCAATTTCATGCTGGAAAGCATCTCCATATCTTTTCTGCAATTAAATTCATATTTGGCCACTTCCTGCAAATCTTTGGGTGGATTCATCGGCAATCGATCAAATTGAACTCTGCTATCTGGAGAAAGACCGGCAGAAAACACAAGGTCCATGGTGTTGCGAACTGCCACGACATCATCCACTGCCGGATCAAACGACACCCGGGTATCGCAGAAGTCACTGCGCCACTGGATCACCTCCTTCCGATCGACTAGCAGCCTGTCGGACTTAACGCGACGCGGAAGCTGT
>CAXNGD010000119.1:0-7342 GCA_964201575.1 Acetobacterales bacterium
ACAAAAAGAAGAGTCTTCTCGTTACCAAGGAGCACCGGCATGGCGCATAAGGATTCCCAGGGCCGGCCGATCGTCGTTGTCACCGGGATGGGCGTGTTGACCTCGCTGGGCGAGGGGCAAAAGGACAACTGGGCCCGCCTCACCGCCGGGGTGTCCGGGATCAAGCGGATCACCCGGTTTCCGCTCGATCACATGCGCACCACGATGGCGGGGACGGTCGATTTCGTGCCGGCCGATCCGCTCAGTGCCCCCGAACTGTCGCAGCGCCTGGCGGATCTGGTGGCCGAGGAGGCGATTGCCGAAGCGGGCATTGGGGCGAAGGGTGATTTCCCGGGGCCGCTGTTCATGGCATTGCCGCCGGTGGAGATGGAATGGCCACAGCGCCAGGCGCTGGCCGCGGCGACGGGGAAGAACGACGGTGTTGACTATGCCGATCTGATCGCGGTGGCGGACCAGGAGCGGTTTCGCGATACGTACCGGCGGTTTCTGTTCGGCTCGGTGGGCGAGCATCTGGCCACGCGGTTTGGCACCAAGGGCTCGCCGATTGCCACCTCGACGGCGTGTGCCTCCGGCGGCACGGCGATCCAGCTCGCGGTTGAGTCGATCCGGGCGGGGCTGTCCGAGGCCGCCCTGGTGGTTGGCACCGATGCTTCGGTCAATCCGGAGTCGCTGATCCGGTTCTCGCTGCTGTCGGCGTTGTCCACCCGCAACGAGGTGCCGGAAGCAGCGTCGCGGCCGTTCAGCAAGGACCGTGATGGGTTCGTCATGGCCGAGGGGGCAGGCGCCCTGGTGCTGGAGAACATGGACCATGCGCTGGCCCGGGGGGCCCGTATCCTCGGCGTGGTGGCGGGCGCCGGGGAGAAGGCAGATGCGTTCCATCGGACGCGGTCTTCGCCCGATGGCAAGCCGGTGATTGCGTGTTTGCACGCGGCGTTGGCGGATGCCGGGGTGACGCCGGAGGCGGTGGACTACATCAACGCGCACGGCACCTCGACGCCTGAGAACGAGCGGATGGAGTGGCTGGCGGTGTCCACCGTATTCGGCGAGCGGGCGGGGTCGATCCCGATCTCGTCGAACAAGTCGATGATCGGCCATACGCTGACCGCCGCCGGGACGATCGAGGCGATCTTCTCGTTGCTGACAATCCGGCATGGCCGCATTCCGCCGACGATCAACTATGTCACGCCCGATCCGGCGCTGCCGGTGGATTGCGTGCCGAACGTGGCGCGGGATGCGAAGGTTTCTTGTGCGATCTCGAACTCCTTTGGTTTCGGCGGACAGAATGTCTGCCTGGTGCTGACGGCGGAGCCCGCCTGAGATGGCGACGGCCCTGGTGATCGGCGGCGGGCGCGGCATCGGGGCGGCGGTGGTGGAGGCGTTGGCCGAGGCCGGGTTCGATGTGACGTTCACCTATCGGTCGGATGCCGCGGCGGCCGCGGCACAGGTCGCGGCGTTGGGCGGGCGGTTCGCGGGGCGGGCGTTTGCGGCCCAGGGGTTGGATCTCGCTGACCGGGCGGCGGTGGACGGCTTTGCCACGGCGCTGGAGGATGGGCCGGCGCTAGGGGCGCTGGTGCATGTGGCCGGGACGACGTACGACATGTTGGCGGCGATGATGGACCAGAATGCCGCCGAGGCGTTGATGCAGGTGAATTTCTGGTCTTTCACGCGGTTGGCGAAAGCGGTGGTGCGGCCGATGACGCGGGCGCGGGCCGGGCGGATCATCGCGGTCGGGTCCGTGGTGGGGCAGCAGGCGAGCCAGGGCAATGCGGCCTATGGCGCGTCGAAGGCGGCGCTGTCGGCCTATGTGAAGACCCTGGCGCTGGAGACGGCCAAGCGGGGCGTGACGGTGAACTGCGTGGCGCCGGGGTTTGTCGATACCGACATGATCGCGGCGTTCGCCGACTACCGGAAGGCCACGGAGGGGCGGGTGCCGGCGGGGCGCTATGCGAAGCCCGAGGAGATCGCGTCGGTGGTGGCGTTCCTGGCGTCGGCGGGGGCGAGCTATGTCACCGGGGCGGTGATTCCCGTCGATGGCGGGTTGACGGCTTCGCTGGGGATTCCGCGAAGCTAAGCGTGTTCTTTTTTGAAAAAAAGAACCAAAAAACTTTTCTCCACTTGGGCCGGGCGAATGTCGTGCGCCCGGTCCCAATAGATAAGTTTTTTGCTTCTTTTTGTTCACAAAAAGAAGACTCTTCCTTACCCGCAACATCCCTGCGCAGTCGCGCAGAAGCACGAAACCGAAACCTCGGTGTCGGCCCGCGCCGCCGCATAATCCAGGCGCTGGCGGATGAGCCGGGCCTCGGCGGTCTCGCCGCGCGCTTCGAGACAGCTCAGCAGCCCGCGCATGGCCCAGATATTGTCCGGGTGGACCTGGGCGCGGGGCAGGGTGCCGCCGAGGCCGAGGTCTTCGCGATAGGTGGCTTCGGCTTCGGCGACGCGGCCCTGTTCGAGGAGCAGGGCGCCGAGCGCGTGGCGCACCGGCTGCATCCAGCCCCAGGGCTCGTCGTAGGGCAGGTCGTCTTCCAGGGCGATGGCGGCGCGCAGATGGGCGAAGGCGGCGTCGTACTCGCCGCGACGATAGGTGATTTCGCCGGCGAGCATTTCCGCGGCCACCGCCAGCGCCTCCTGGCAGGACACATTGTGCATGTAGCGCGATTTCGGCACGCGCAGGGCGGCGTCGCGGAACAGCGCCTGTTCGGCCTCGGCGGCGGGAACATCGCCCATCGCGGCATGGGCCACGCCGCGGGCGTAATGCATGATGGCGGTGGTGTTGCAGTAGAGATCGGGATCGGCCGGCAGGGGCTGGGCCAGGATGTCGGCCCATTTGCCGAAGCGGATCAGCACGTGCTAGCGGATCGAGACATAGCCTTCGAAGAAATCGGCCATCGGGGGGGAGGGGATGCGCAGCAGGGTCTCCGGCATGGTGGTCAGCATCTCGTCCACGGCGGCGAGTGCCGGTGCGAACTGGCCCAGGAACATCGCGCCATAGGCGGCGAAGTGGTAATTGTGGATGCGGTAGCCGGTGTAGAAATTGAGCGGCCCGGCGCGGTCGTAGTATTTGCGGTCGGCGATCACGGCCTTTTGGTTCCAGTGCATGGTGTCGCGGTAATGGCCGCACTGGATGTCGATATGAGTCGGCATGTGAACCAGATGCCCCATGTCCGGCGTCAGTTCGCGCAGCCGGTCGCCGCTCAGCAGGGCGGCCTCGGGGGTGGGCGACATTTCCATCAGATGGACATGCAGGTGCAGCAGGCCAGGATGGTCCATGGCGCCGGGCACCATGCGAAAGGCGGATTCCAGCACCTCGCGGACCTCCAGCGTATTGGCGCCCGGGGTCGGCGCGCCGGTGCGCGCGTTCCACATCTTCCACGGCGTGCAGTTCAGCACCGCCTCGACGAAGACCGCGCGGATGTCGAGGTCGCGCGGCTGGGCCAGGTGGGCGGCGCGCATGGCATCGGCGAAGGCGCGGTCCCAGGGGCGCTGGTCCTCGATCACCTCGCGCTGCGGATAGCGCACGGCCAGGGCCTCGATCAGCGCGCGCTCGGCCCTGGTGACACGGTCCGCCAGCGCCAGCGCGGCGCGCGACGCGTCATAGGCCCGGGCCAGCGCCGAGGCCTTGCCGGCGGGATCATGCAGCACCCAGGGGTAGTTGTAGTTCGGCCCAATGGCATAGGCGATGCCCCAATGGGCCATGGCGCAATCGGGGTCGCTGGCCAGCGCCTTCTCGAAACAGGCCACCGATTCCTCATGGTGGTAGCCGTAGCACCAGTTCGGCCCGCGATCGAACCAGCGCTGGGCCTCGGGCGAGGCGGTGGTGATGCGGCGGGAAAACGGGCCGAGATCGTAGGGATAGTCCATGGCGTGCCCCCCGGGATGCCGGTCGCGGTTGCCTTCCGGTCCCGGCCTGCGTACAGCGTGCGCGCGACGATGCGCAAGGACCTGTCGATGCGAGCCATCCAACTTTTCGGCGACCGCGATGTGCGGCTGGTCGATCTCGATCCCCCGCCGCCGCCGGCCGCCGGCGAGGTGCAGATCCGCATGCGCACTGTGGGGCTGAACCACCTCGACGTCTGGGGCTTCCGCGGCATGGCGTTTGCCAAGCGCAAGCTGCCGCTGACGGTGGCCGCCGAAGGGGTGGGCGAGGTGGTCGCGGTCGGCGCGGGCGTGAGCAATGTGCGGCCCGGCCAGCGCGTGGTGCCGTTCGGCGCCATCACCTGCGGCACCTGCCCGGCCTGCCGGAAGGGGCGGGACAATCTGTGCGAGAACGTCGCCGGCGTGCGCGGCTTTCATATCGACGGCTTCGCCCAGGAACTGACCAACCATCCCGCCCGCCTCGTGGTCCCCGTTCCGGACGCCGTGGCAACCAGCGATGCCGCCTGCGTCACCGTGGCTTACGGCACCGTCGAGCACATGCTGTTCGACAACGCCCGGCTTGAGCCCGGCGAATGGATCCTGGTCCATGCCGGCGGCTCGGCCATCGGCAGCATCGCCATCCGCATCGCCAAGTCTCTGGGCTGCACCGTCATCACTACGGTGGGCAGCGAAGCCAAGGCGGAGAAGGCCCGCGCCCTGGGCGCTGATCACGTCATCAACTACCGCGAGGACCGCTTCGAGGGCGTCGTGCGCAAGCTGACCGGCAAGAAGGGCGTGGATGTCGTCTTCGAACATGTCGGCGCCGATACCTGGCAGGGCTCGCTGCTGTCGATGAAGCGCGGCGGCCGGCTGGTGACCTGCGGCGCCACCTCCGGGCCCAGCGGCAGCATCAACCTGATGCAACTGTTCCAGCAGCAATACCGCATCACCGGCTCGTTCGGCTGCCGGGTGGCGAACATGGAATCGGCGCTGGAGCGCATCGCCTCGGGGGTGCGGCCGGTGATCGATACCGAGTATACGCTGGAGACCTATGCCGAGGGGCT
Source organism: Acetobacterales bacterium (assembly GCA_964201575.1). Lineage (GTDB taxonomy): Bacteria > Pseudomonadota > Alphaproteobacteria > Acetobacterales > Acetobacteraceae > CAMDGX01. Next base: position 4,917 of record CAXNGD010000119.1, read on the forward strand.
CGGCCGCTTGGAGCAGCGGGATGTGTTTGGCAAGATACTCGTCAGTCTTTAAGGCAAGCATGTTCTTTTTTGAAAAAAAGAACCAAAAAACTTTTATCCATTGGAACCGGGCATCAGACGAAGCACGGTGCCAATGGATAGAAAGTCTTTTTGCTTCTTTTTCTTCAGAAAAAGAAGACCTCCCTTGCTAGACCGCTTCCTCGGCGCCCTGACCGCCGGCATCTTCGCGCTGCTGCGCCGCATGTCGCCCGAGCGCGCCTCAAACCTGGTGGGCGGCCTGGCCCGGCGCATCGGCCCGCTCTTGCCCGAACATCGCATCGGCCGCCGGCAACTGGCCGCCAGCTTCCCCGAGCGTGATGCCGCCTGGGTGGAGGCCACGCTGCGCGATGCCTGGGAGAATCTCGGCCGCGTCGCCGGCGAGTATGTCCATCTCGACCGCATTTGGGATTACGACCCGGACAACCCCCATGCCGGCCGCGTGACCACCGACTCCCAACCAGTGCTGGAATTGCTGCGTGACGACGGCAAGCCGGCGCTGCTGTTCACCGCCCATCTCGGCAACTGGGAGCTGCCGGCGGTGGCCGCCCAGCGCCACGGGCTGCCGACCGCGGTGGTCTATCGCATGCCGAACAACCGCGTGATGGCGGACCAGATCGTGGCGATCCGCGGCCCGCTGATGGGAAGGCTGATCAGTGCGCGCCGCGCCGGGGCGTTCGAGATGGCCGCCGCCTTGGAGCGCGGCGAGCATCTCGGCATGCTGGTGGACCAGTTCTTCGGCCGCGGCGCGGACATCAGCTTTTTCGGTCGCCCGGCCAAGGCCAACCCCACTTTGGCGCGGCTGGCGCGGCGCTATGACTGTCCGGTCTATGGCGTGCATGTGATCCGGCGGCCCGGGCTGCGCTTCCACATCACCGCCACCGGCCCGCTGGACCTGCCGCGCGACGCCGAGGGGCTGATTGACATCGCGGCGGCGACGCAGATGATCAACGCCGTGGTCGAGGACTGGGTCCGCGAAGAACCGGGCCAATGGCTGTGGTTCCACCGGCGCTGGCGGGCAGAGCAGTAGCCGATCAGTTTGGATCATCATCCTGCGGCGGCGAAGTCGTTGGGTGAGAAGGTGTCGCTGATCTGTCCGGTGGCGGACCGTAGGGTATCGACGGCGCGCTCGCCCGCCTTGCGCAGCATGGCTTTGAGCTTTGCGAAGGCGTTCTCGATGGGGTTGAAATCGAGGCTGTAGGGCGGGAGGTAGCGAAGGCTGGCACCGACGGCCTCGATCGCCTCGCGGACGCCAGTGCTTTTGTGGCTGCCGAGAATGTCCATCACAACGATGTCGCCGCAACGCAGCCCGGGTACCAGCACCCGCTCGACATTTGCCTGGAAGAGCTCGCCGTTGATCGGTCCGGAACGTGTCAACGACTTTGATACAGCCGGGTTCGGAATTTAAGCTTGGTTATACCAACCGCCCTAGCTTCTGACACATGCCCACTGCCTATGTCCGATGGATGCGATCCGCATTGGGTCTTCGGCGCGGAAGTTCCATGCGTCTTTGCATGCTTGGACGATGGCGTCGTAGCTGCCCATGACCGCCCTCAACGCCGCGAATCGCAGCCAGAGACGAGGGAATCAGAGAATGTCACCGTTGGAAACAGCCGAGAGTCCGAGGTTGGGGCGGTGGTATTACTGGGCGTTGATTGGGTGTCTTGGTGCTGTGGGAGTCAGGCAGCGTTTGGTGTTGGCCGGTGCCATTCGAGGATCGGACCGTGGTGGTGCACGGGTCCGTGTGGCGTGACGTGTCAAATCGCTTGCAACCGTGACCCCCTTTTCGCGTCCAAAAATGACCCCCTGTTGGACTTTTTTTGGGTGCGCTGGGTGCGCTCGAGGCTGCTTCAAGCGGTGGGTATCCGCAGCAACGCTTCATCGTCAAACACCCGAGGTGGGGGCCGATTGCGTTAGCAGCGCATGCTCGGATCTGTCCGGGGGGCGCCCGGTAACGGGCATCCCTACCGGGATGGGGGGATGGTAGTGGCCCGAGTCGTTGATATTGCGGGGGTTCATAGTCCACCGATCGCCCGCAATTGCGCCGAAATTGGGTCGCGACGCCCCTACAATATCAGTGACGTGAGGCACTAGTGGCTTGTCGGAGTCAGCAATTTTGCAGAAGAATGTGTCATAACCGGTCATTTTTTGATTTTTATGTTACGCCAAACGGCAAAATTTCGAAACAAACGGCCTGTTTGTTCGTTCTTTGTGCTTAAGTCCGACAGGCTGCTAGTTTGTAGAGCACCTTCGCAGCCTGACGGGGATCCGGCAGGTCTTTGAAATGACTCAAGAAGACGACGGTTTCGGCGATCGTGGCCTGGTCGGCGGCGGTCTCGGACATCGGTGGTCCCCCTGGGAGAATCGGAGGACTGCAACAGATTCAGCAC
>CAXNGD010000120.1:0-7329 GCA_964201575.1 Acetobacterales bacterium
TCAACGACCGCCCCAGGAAAACGCTCGACTACGCCACTCCAGGCGAGCAATTTGCCAGCCTTCTCGCTGCCGCAGCCGCGGCAGGAAACACGCCCCCCGGCGACGTTCGCTCCCAAACTTGAATCCGCCTTCTTTTTTTCAAAAAAGAAGGCGCTTGCTTCCTAGGCCTGTGGAAAATTCTGCCGTCCCGCCCAGCCGCAGGACCCACCCGCAGTCCTGAACCCGGCCACCCGCCCGCCATCCATGGCGAAGATCACCTCGCAGCGCCGCGTCACTTCCAGGAACGAGCCGCCCGGCCCGCCACCAGGCTGGAATACCGTTTCGGTCCACGTCTCGCTATAGCCCAGGCTGCGTTTACCCTCATAGGTGTGGTCATAGGCCGGCGCCCCCATCCGGTTCACAAGCGCCGATTCGGGCGCGCCTACCAGCGTACCCATGCGCGCCTCAAACCCGCTGCGCCCCGTCTCGGCGCATCCAATCACGACCAAAAGCCCCAGGAACAGACAAATGCGCTGCATAACGCCCTCCCTTGATTGAGGTCCGTACGATGCCCGGTGACCGTGGCGAAATCACGGCGCTAGAGCCAGAGCACCTGCCCGATCCGCTCCGCCCCCCCCGCCAGCATCGCCAGCCGGTCGAACCCCAGGGCAATCCCGGCGCACGCCGGCAGCCCATGCTCCAGCGCCGCCAGGAAATCCTCGTCCATCGGCCAATCCGGCCCGCCATACAGCGCATGGCGCCGTGCCCGATCCGCTTCGAAACGCGCCCGCTGCTCCACGGGATCGGTCAACTCCACGAACGCATTCGCCAGTTCCATCCCGCAAGCAAACAGCTCGAACCGCTCCGCCACCCGGGGGTCCGCGGGATCGCGCCGCGCCAAAGCCGCCTGCGCCGCCGGCCAATGGGTCAAAAACGTCGGCCGCCCCCGCCCGATCGCCGGCTCCACCCGCTCCAGCAGCAACCGGAAGAACAAATCCTCCCAATCCTCCCCCGCCCGCAGCCGCACCCCCGCCTGTCCCGCCAGCGCCGCGGCATCATCCAGCGTGCCCAGCAAATCCGCGCCGACATGCCGAGCAAAAGCCTCCGCAACCGTCAGCCTTTCAAAACCCTCGAGCGAACACGCAATCCCGCGGCAAACAAACGCCGGCGGCAGCACCGCCCGCAACAAGGCGAATGTCTCGTCGATCAGGTCATCCATCGTCCCGCCAGGCCGATACCACTCCAGCATGGTGAACTCGGCACTGTGCAGGTCGCTCCCCTCTCCATTGCGCCACACCCGCGCCAGCTGAAAACACTGGCCGACCCCGCCGGCCAGCAGCTTCTTCATCGCGAACTCGGGCGAGGTATGCAGCCGTAGCGCCCACCGCTCGCCTTCGGGCGTCACCTGCTCGGTGGCGAAGGTGGCCAGATGCACCTCCTCCCCCGGCGCCGTCACCGCATAGGGCGTCTCCACCTCCAGATATCCGCGCGCATCGAAGAACGCCCGCACCCCCGCCGCCACCCGCGCCCGCCGTCGCAGGAACGGCAACCGCTCGGCCATTCTGTCGGGGTGCCAGCGCGGACTCACGGCAGCCGCAACAGCCGGCCCTCGCCGACCACCACCGCCCCACCGCCAATGCTGATGCCATGGACGTGCCCGCCCACCCGCGTCGCCGTCGCATGGATCAGGCTCGGCCGCCCCATCTCCACCCCCTGGGTGATCTCCACAAGATGAACCCCCTCCGGCCCCGCCAGCACGCCGACCAACCCCGCCGCCGCCGACCCGGTCGCCGGGTCCTCGCCCACTCCGAGATCGGGCGCGAACAGCCGCGCATGCACCTGCGTCACCCCCTCCCGCTCGCCGGTCACCGCATAGACATAGGCGCCATGCCCCCAAAGCCGGTCCTCGGCCGCCTGCCAGCGCTCCAGCCGCAACCGCGCCCCCGCTACCGCCGCGCGATCAGCCAGCGGCAGGAACAGGAACGCCGTGCCATACCCCGCCTCAAATGCCGGCCCCGCCAGGCCGGGCACCCCGATCATCGCCGCCAGCTCATCGGGCCCCACCCGCGGCGCGCGCACCTCCGGCGCCCCCTCGCGAAAGAACACCGCCCGCCCATCGCCGATCTCCACCCGCACCGGCCCGACCTTCAGCTCGAACACCGCCTCGCTTGTCACCCGCCCCAGCGATTGCAGCACGATCGCCGTGCCAACAATCGGATGTCCGGCAAACGGCAGCTCAGCGCCCGGCGTGAAGATCCGCACCCGAAACCGCCCCGGCGCGCTGCCTGGCGTCACGAAGGTCGTCTCGGACAGATTGAACTCACGCGCGACGGCCTGCATCTGCGCATCGCTCAAACCAGCGGCATCGGGCAACACCGCCAACTGGTTGCCGCCATAGGCGCGATCCGTGAACACGTCGGCGATCAGGTAGGCGTGTGGCATCGCGGCCTCCACATGAAGCGTATGCAATGTCTTCCACGTTGACACGATCGAATGTGGCAACGCAGGCTCGTCCGGCGCGTGGCTTACCGCGCACCGGACAGACGCGCAAACGGCCCAGCGCCGTCCTGTCGCGGCGTCTTCCTCATCGGCCTGCAGAACTGTCAAACTGCCAATCCCACCCATCAGCCTCGCCACCATCGCCGCCGGCACCGGCGGCTACGTCCTGCGCGGCACCGGCGCCGGCTTCGAGACCGGCCGCAGCGCCGCGTCGATCGGCGACATCAACCAGGACGGCTTCATCGACGTCATCGTCGGCGCCCCGCTGGCATACCAGGATCCCACGAACTTCGTGGCAGGCGGCCTCGCCTATGTGATCTACGGCGCCGCCACCGCACCCGCCTCCCCGGGCTCGCTGGCCACCATCGCCTCCCTCACCGGCGGCTTCCTCGTCGAGGGCGAGTTCGCCAGCAGCCAAGCCAACCTGGACAACGCCGGCTTCGCGGTGGCCGGCGGCGGCGACATCAACGGCGACGGCCTCGCCGACTACGTCATCACCGCCCCGAACGCCGACGGCGCGCTGGACGCGAACGCGAATGCCGGCACCATCTACGTCGTCTTCGGCCAGGCCGGCGGCCCTGCCACCGTGTTCCTGTCCGACGTGCTCACCGGCATCGGCGGCTTCGCCATCCACGGCGCCAGCGCCGCCGACCTCGCCGGCTCCGCCATCGCCTTCGGCGACACCAACGCCGACGGCATCGACGACCTGCTGATCGGCGCCGAGGGCGTCAACGTGAACACCGGCGTCAGCTACGTCGTGTTCGGCAAGGCCACCCCCTTCGCCGCCGAGCTGAACCTCGCGGACATCGCCGCCGGCACCGGCGGCTTCGCCATGAACGGCGAGGACCAGACCGACCGCGCCGGCTCCGCCACCGCCATCCTCGACCTCAACGGCGACGGCATCGGCGACTACGTCACCGGCGCGCGCAGCGCCGACGGCATCGGCGACGCGAACGCCCAGGCCGGCGACATCTACGTCCGCTTCGGCCAGACCGGCACGTCGCCATCCACCGGCAACCTGTTCAGTGTCAGCGACGTGATCATCCGCGGCCACGCCGGCGGGCTGGGTGCCGGCACCACGCTGGCCGCCGCCGGCGACCTCAACGGCGACGGCTTCGCCGACCTCGCGATCGGCTCCCCCTACGCCAGCCCGATCAACGGCAACGGCAACGCCGGCCTCATCTACGTGGTGTTCGGCGGCAGCATCATCACGGGCGCGCTGGACAACATCCTGGCCGGCAACGGCGGCTTCACCATCAGGGGCGACGCCGAACTCGACGTGGCCGGCGTATCACTCGCCGCCGCCGGCGACGTCAACGGCGACGGCGTCGACGACCTGCTGATCGGCGCGCCCGGCGCGTTGTCCACCATGGCAGGCAAGACCTATGTGCTGTTCGGCCGCGCCGACGGCTTCACCAACCCCGTGGAACTTGCCGACATCGCCGCCGGCACCGGCGGCTTCGTCATCACCGGCGAGGAAGCCGGCGACCAGTCCGGCAGCGCGGTCGCCGCCGGCGACATGAACGGCGACGGTTTCTCCGACCTGCTGATCGGCGCCCGCTCCGCCGACGGGGTCTCCTACGCCCAGTTCGCCGCCGGCGACGCCTACATCGTCTATGGCGGCGACTTCTCAGGCGCCGTCACCCACCCTGGCACCAACACCGGCAACGACCTCACCGGCACCGGCGGCGCCGACACCATGGTCGCCGGCCAGGGCAACGACATCGTCACCGGCAATGGCGGCGCCGACGTGCTACTCGGCGGCCAGGGCAACGACACCCTGCGCATCTCCGACCTCACCTTCCGCCGCATCGACGGCGGCACCGGCACCGACACCCTGGCGCTCGCCGGCACTGGCATTACCCTGAACCTCAGGGCGATCGCCAACACCCGCCTCAAGAGCATCGAGGTCATCGACCTCACCGGCACAGGCGCCAATGCGCTGCAGGTGACCGCGCGCGAGGTGCTGAACCTGTCGGAGACCGGCAAAACCCTGTCCGTGCTCGGCAACACCGGCGACAGCGTCAACCTGTCCGACGAGACCTGGACCCAGGGCGCCAGCGCCTCCGGCTCCACCGGCTACACCAACGGCAATGCCATTCTCCTCGTGGCGGATGGGGTGCAGGTCTTCCCCTGCTTCACCCCCGGCAGCCACATCACCACCACCCATGGCGAAACCCGCGTCGAGGACCTGCGCGAAGGCGACATCGCCATCCTGGCCGACGGGCGCCGCCGCCCGATCCGCTGGATCGGCCACCGCACCGTCCAGATCGCCCGCCACCCGCGCCCGTGGGACGTGCAAGCCATCCGCATCCGCGCCGACGCCTTCGGCCCCGGCCAGCCCTACCGCGACCTGCGCCTCAGCCCCGACCACGCCGTCTTCGCCAACGGCGCGCTCGTGCCCGTCCGCCACCTGGTCAACGGCGCCACCATAGTCCAGGAACATGTCGGCGACATCACCTACTACCACGTCGAACTCGCGGCCGAAGACGGCACGCCCGTGCACGACGTGCTGCTCGCCGAGGGCCTGGCGGTGGAGAGTTTCCTGGATACCGGCAACCGCGCGGCCTTCGCCAATGGCGGCACCGTGGTCATGGCACAGCCGGATTTTGCCCACCAGGCATGGGCGGCCGGCGCCTGCGCCCCCCTGATCTGCGACGGACCGATGCTTGACGACTTGCGCACCGAGTTGCTGGCCGAGGCCACGACGCTGGACTGGGAGGTGACGACTGACCCCGACCTGCGGCTGCTGGTGGACGGGCGGCAGGTCTGGCCGCAATTCGAGGACGGCGCCTATGTGGTGCGGTTGCCGGCCGGCGCGCGCACTGGCCGGCTGCGCAGCCATCGCACCGTGCCGGCGTGGTTCCGCGCCGACACCGATGACACCCGCGTGCTGGGCGTCGCGGTGGTCGAGCTGTCGCTGGACGGGGCGACAGTGGCGTTGGACGATGCCCGGCTGCACGCAGGGTGGCACGACGATGAGAGCGAATGGCGCTGGACCGATGGCGACGCGGCAGTGCCGGTTGCCGGCGCCCACGTGCTGCGGCTGCGCGTGGCACCGCTGGAGCGCTACTGGCGCCGCATGCCAGCCAGGGGGCGCCGCCTTGCCCAGAGTGACCGTTCCGTCTAGACACCGCGCTCCAAACCGCACAAATCCGCGAGAGTCCCGATGAAGCAGCAGGCCAACCTGATCCGCGCCGGCCAGGTGATCGAACACGAAGGCCAGCGCTGGACGGTGCTCAAGCAGCAGATCATCACCCCCGGCAAGGGCGGCGCCTTCATCCAGGTCGAAATGCGCAACCTGCGCACCGGCAACAAGACCAACGAGCGCTGGCGCACCGCGGACACCATCGAGCGCCTGCAGACCGAGCAGAAAGAGTACACCTACTCCTATACGGACGGCGAGAACCTCGTCCTGATGGATCCGGACACCTTCGAACAGGCGATGATCCCGGTCTCGATCCTGGGCGACCAGGCACCGTACCTTCAGGACAACATGACCGTTGAAGTCGATATGGTCGAAGGCGACCCTGTCGCCATCCACCTGCCCTCCACCGCCATCCTGGAAGTGATCGAGGCCGATCCCGTCGTGAAGGGCCAAACCGCCTCGTCCTCCTACAAGCCGGCAAAACTCTCCAACGGCGTCAAGGTCCAGGTGCCGCCCTTCATCGAAGCCGGCGAGCGGATCGTGGTGCGGATCGAAGATTCTACCTACGTCGAGCGCTTTAAGGGCTAGGAAGGCAAGGGGCTTCGCCCCTTGACCCCACCAGGGGGCCGAGCCCCCTGGACCCTCATAACTGAAGTAATGGGGTCTGGGGCCGCCGGCCGTCGCGCGTAAGCGTGCTACCGCACGACGCGGGTCCAGGGCAGAGCCCTGGCCTTTCTTTTTTAGGAGCACCACCATGGCCATGCGCCTCTCGGCCCACATGACGGTGATGCAAAACGCCGCCCAGCGCGCCTCCAAGCGCCTGCTCCGCGATTTCGCCGAGGTCGAACAGCTCCAGGTCAGCGTCAAGGGCCCCGGCGATTTCGTCAGCCAGGCCGATCTGCGCGCCGAGCAATCGATCCGCGACGACCTGACCAAATCCCGCCCCGGCTACAGCTTCCTGATGGAAGAGTCCGGCGCCTCCGGCAGCGACAACTGGACCTGGCGCTGGATCGTCGACCCGCTCGACGGCACCAGCAATTTCCTCCACGGCATCCCGCATTGGGCGATCTCGATCGGCCTGGAGCGCCGCCTGCAGGACGGCAGCACCGAGATGGCCGCCGGCTGCATCTATGCCCCGGCGGTGGACGAGATGTTCTGGGCCGAGAAGGGCGCCGGCGCCTATCTCAACGACCGTCGGCTGCGCGTCTCCGCCCGCCGCAACCTCAACGAATCGATGTTCGCCACCGGCATCCCGTTCGCCGTGGTCGCCCCGCACCGCCGCCTGGCCTTCGCCCGCACCCTGGCCACGCTGATGCCCCAGGTCGCCGGCATCCGCCGCTTTGGCGCGGCCGCGTTGGATCTCGCCTGGGTTGCCGCCGGGCGTTACGAGGGATTCTGGGAACTCGGCCTCAAGCCCTGGGACATCGCCGCCGGCCTGCTGATCGTGCGCGAGGCCGGCGGCTTCACCAGCGACCCCCATGGCGGCGACCCGATGGAGAATGGCGACGTGGTTGCCGCCAATCCGCACATGCACGCCATCCTGCGCGAGGCGGTGGCCGACGGGGTGGCTGCGGCGACGCGATCGGCGAGCGCATGACATTTGCCGATAACTGCATCGCCTTGATTGAGCCGGCGGTTCCGCTCCGGTAGGGTGCGCCGGCCCATGCGCACCTCCCTCCCCCTCGCGTTCGGACTGGCCCTCC
>CAXNGD010000121.1:0-7322 GCA_964201575.1 Acetobacterales bacterium
CCCGCCCCCGCCAAGAACACCGCTCCGTCGCCGCACACTCCGCCGCATCCGGCCGAAACGAAAACCCAGCCATCAACGCCTGCTCGCCCAGCTCTACCCCCGTCAACCGCTCGATCGCAATCCCCAACAACAGAAAATTATTATCCGAATAAACCGCCGGCCCCGCCCGCCACTCCCGCTGCAAAATAAACGCCCGCATCGTGAGCGGATCCAACCCATACGTATAAAGCGGCTCCACCGCCGGCAAATGCGTCCGATGCGCCAGACACTGCCGAAAACTCAGCCGCCGCTCCGCCGCCCCCGCCACGTCGTACTGCCGCAAATCCGGAATGGCGACCGTCAACGGATCATCCAACCCAATCCGCCCCGTCTCCACCAACCGCAGAATGGCCGTCGTCGTAAAAATCACCTTGGTCAACGAAGCCAGATCAAACACCGTCCCCTCGCCCATCGCGACCGGCATCGGCTCCACCACCGCCCGCCCGACCGCCCGGACCGTCATCAGCCCCTCCTCCAGCAACCCGAGCACCGCCCCAGGAATCCGCCCCTCGGCCACCACCCCCACCACCACCGCAAAGGCATCATCAAACCCGCTCATGCACCCTCGTACAAATGACAGGCCGTTTCCCGAACCCCATCCCCCACCCGCCGCGCCACCAGCCCCGGCCGAACCTGCGAACACACCGCCATCGCATGCACACACCGCCCATGAAACGCACACCCCGGCGGCGGATTCGTCGGATCGGGCAGATCCCCCTCCAGCAAAATCCGCTCCCGCACTGCGCCCCCCGGCGCCCGCGGCACCGCCGACAACAAAGCTTGCGTATACGGATGCGCCGGCCGCTCAAACACCTCCCCCGCCGCCCCAATCTCGACAATCCGCCCGAGATACATCACCGCAATCCGCTGGCTGACATGCCGCACCACGCTGAGATCATGGCTGATGAACAGCATCGCCAACCCCATCCGCGCCTTCAATTCGGCAATCAGATTGATGATCTGCGACTGAATCGACACATCCAACGCCGACACCGGCTCATCCGCCACCAGCAATTTCGGCGACAACGCCAAAGCCCGCGCAATCGCAATCCGCTGCCGCTGCCCGCCGGAGAACTCATGAATGAACCGCCGCCCACTATCCGCCGGCAACCCAACGAGATCGAGCAACTCCGCCACCCGCGCCGCCACCCCCGCCACCCCATGAATGGTCAACGGCTCGCCGATCAGCGTCGACACCTTGTGCCGCGGATTGAGCGCCCCGAACGGATCCTGGAACACGATCTGCATATCCCGCCGCCGATGCCGCAGCGCCGCCCGCGACAGCTTCAGAACATCCTCGCCCTCAAACAGTACCTCCCCGGCATTCGGCTCCGTCAACCGCAGCACCGCCCGCCCCAACGTCGACTTCCCGCAGCCGGACTCCCCCACAATCCCCAGCACCTCGCCCGCCGCGAGCGAAAAACTCACATCCTCCAGCGCCCGCAAAATCCCGCCGCTCTGGGTCCGGTAATACTGCGTCAGCCCGCGAACCTCCAGCAGAACACTCATGAAACCGGATCCCAGCAGGCCACGAGATGCCCATCCCCCGCCAACCTCGGCCGCCCAGCACACGCCGGGACCGCCGCCCCGCAGCGTGGTGCAAACGAACACCCATCCCCCCGCGCCCCCGGCGCCGGCACCTGGCCCGCGATCGCCGGCAACACCTCGCCCGGCGGATTGCGCGCCGGCATCGTCCGCACCAGCGCATCGGTGTAGCGATGCCGTGGCCGAGCAAACACCGCCTCCGCCGGCCCGGTCTCGACGATCCGCCCGGCATACATCACCGCCGCTCGGTCACAGAACTCCGCCACCACGCCGAGATCATGGGTGATCAACAGACACGCCATATCCAACTGCCGCCGCAACCGATCGATCAAGGTAAGAATTTGCGCCTGCACCGTCACATCCAACGCCGTCGTCGGCTCATCGGCAATCAACAACCGCGGCTCGCAGGCCAGCGCAATCGCGATCATCACCCGCTGCCGCTGCCCACCCGACATCTGGTGCGGATACCGCCCAAGCTGCGCCGCCGGCGTCGGCAGCCCTACCAGGTCCAGCAGCTCCGCCGCCCTCGCCAAGGCCGCCCGCGCCGACATCGCGCGATGAATCCGCAACACCTCGGCGATCTGCTCGCCCACGGAAAACACCGGATTGAGCGAGGTCATCGGCTCCTGGAAAATCATGCCGATCCGGTTGCCACGCAGCCGCCGCATTGCCTCGTCATCGAGCCGGCCGAGATCGACCCCATCGAACAGGATGCGCCCGGCCGTGCGACTAATCCCCGGCGCCAACAGCCGCATGATCGCCAGCGCCATGACCGACTTGCCGCAGCCGGACTCGCCCACCAGCGCCAGCATCTCGCCCGGTGCGATGCTGAACGAGACATCCTCGACCAACGCCGCCGAACCAGCGGCCAGTCCCAGCCCATCGACCTGCAGAACCGCCGTCACGCCGGCCAATGCTCGCCGCCGGTCATTGGGTACGGCACCCCTGTCGTGCCCGGCAGGCTGAGTGGCAGCCCGGCCAGCGAGCGCACCGCGAGATAGCCGAAGCATTGCGCTTCGAGAAAATCGCCGTCCCAGCCAACCGCCTCGACGGGATCAACCGGAACCGCCAGCGCCTGGCCCAGCGTCTCCATGAAGAACCCGTTGTGCCGCCCGCCCCCGGTGACCAGCCATCGCCGCGCCACCCCTGGCACCAGCCCGGCCGCCGAGGCCGCCGAGGCGACGGTGAAGGCCGCCAGCGTCGCCGCGCCGGTGGCATCGTCATTGATCCGCTCGATCTCCGCCGCCCAGGCATGGAACGCGTTGCGATCGAGCGACTTCGGCGCCGGCCGGGTGAAATACGGATGCGACAAAAGCCTGGCCAGCAACTCCATGTCCGGAAAACCGGAGGCCGCCAGCGCGCCATCGCGGTCGAACGCCTGGCCCCGCCGCTTCAAGAGGAAATCATCGAGCAACGCCGAGGCCGGCCCGGTGTCGAAGGCGATCACCGTCTCGCCATCGAGGTATGTGACATTGGCCACGCCGCCGAGATTGAGCACCATCAGCGGCTGCGCAAGCCCAGCGGCGAGCGCCTTGTGATACAGCGGCGCCAGCGGCGCGCCCTCACCGCCGGCCGCGACATCGGCATGGCGAAACCGGTTGACCACATCGATGCCGAGCATCGCGGCCATACGCGCGCCGATGCCGAACTGGCGGGTGAAGCGCGCCTCCGGCTTATGGAAGATGGTTTGACCGTGGATGCCCACCACGTCGATCTCGCCCCCCGGAATGTCGAAATCGCGCAGGAAGTCCAACACCGCCCCGGCATGGGCATCGCTCACCGCCTCGTCCAGATCGGTCATCGGATCATGCTCGGCACGCCCGGGATCGTACAGCACGGCCAGCAGCCGATCGCGCAGCGCCGGGTCGTACTCATAGGCCCGCCCCGGCCCGGTCTGCACGGCATCCGCCCCATCGGTGCGCAGGATCGCCACGTCGATCGCGTCCATCGAAGTGCCGCTCATCACGCCGATCGCGGTGGTCAACGCCATGCCGGCACCCGAATCCTTGTCATGACGCGTATAGGGCCATAGCTTCCCGGCTCACAGAAGCCCCGCTGCACGCGGCGGCACGGGAGGTTCACATGGCACAGGTTTCGTTCCGTCGTTCATTGATGGCCGGTGCGCTCGCGATCGGCTTCGCCAGCGCCGCTTCGGCCCAGGTGCTGGAGGTCGCGGTCGATGCCTCGCCGGTGGGGCTGGACCCGCATCGCGCCACCGCCTTCTCCACCTTCCAGATGATCAACGGTACGATCTATGAAGGCCTGACCTCGATCGACAAGGACCTGCGCGTGCAGCCGGGCCTGGCGGCATCCTGGACGGTGTCGCCAGATGGCAAGACGGTGACGTTCAAGCTGCGCCCCGGCATGAGCTTCCATGACGGCAGCAAGGTCGAGGCCGCCGATGTCGTAGCCACCATCAACCGGGTGCTGAGCAAGGAGATCGCCTCGCCGCTGGCCTCCCGCCTCGCCGCCCTGGACACCGCGACGGCGCCGGATGCGTCCACGGTGGTGCTGAACTTAAAAGAGCCCGCCGCACCGCTGCTGATTTCCATCGCCACCATCGCCATCGTGCCGCGCAGCATGGAGACCGAGAAGGAGGCGCTGCAGCGCGCGCCGATCGGCACCGGGCCGTTCAAGTTCAAGGAATGGCAGGCCAACGGCTTTGTCGCCCTGGAGAAACACGCCGGCTACTGGAAGCCGGGCACGCCGAAGCTGGACGGGATCAAGTTCACCATCGTGCCGGAATCCGCCACCCGCCAGGTCGGCATCAGCAGCGGGCAATACGCCATGCTGCCGAACATCGACGCCGCCACCGCCCTTCAGCTCAAGGGCAAGCCCGGGGTGAAGCTCGCCGAAACCCTTGAGCTGGCCTACAGCTTCGTGGCCGTGAACACCTCCAAGCCGCCCTTCGACAATGCCAAGGTGCGCGAAGCGGTGAACTACGCGCTGAACCGCGGCGAGATCATCACCGCAGCACTTTTCGGCGCCGGAGTGCCGGGCGGGCCGCTCTCGCCGGCGCTGAAGGACTGGGCGACGGCGACCAGCGAATTCGCCTGCTACAAGCATGATCCCGCAAAAGCCCAAGCCCTGCTCAAGGAAGCCGGCCACACCGCCCCGGCGGCGATCACCATCAACGTGCTGCCGCGCCAGGACATCCGCGACATCGCCCAGGTGGTTCAGGCCCAGCTCAACAAGGCCGGCTTCAAGGTGGAGCTGAAGAACCAGGAGCTGGGCCAGTTCATCCAGGACTGGCGCAACAGCAACTTCGACATGTTCGCCAGCACCAATGCCGGCAGCCCGGATCCGGACGATTACTTCTTCCGCACTTTCCGGAGTGGCGGCTCGACCAACGTGTTCAAGTATGCCAATCCCGAACTCGATGCTGTGCTCGACTCAGCGCGGACGATGCAGGACGCCGCCGCCCGCAAGGCGGCCTATGACAAGGCCCAGCGCATCCTGGCCTGCGACGGGCCGATCATGCACATCGCCTATGGCCAGCTCTTTACGGCAATGCGCGCCAACGTGACTGGCTTCGAGATCATCGCCAACCGCTCGCTGATGACGCTTTCGGATACGTCCGTCGCGCGGTGAGGAAGGAAGGAATTTCCACAAAGAGGCAGAGAGGCAGAGAGGAGAAGCCCTCCCCATCTCCCCGCCTCCCTGTTTATCTTTGCGATGGTGAAGCCTTCAGCAAGTTGAACAGGGAGGCGGGGAGGCGGGGAGAAGCGAGTCTCTCTGCCTCTCTGCCTCTTTGTGATCCCTTCTTGCTTCTGGCGCCCGCCCGATGCTGAAACGCCTGTTGCTGGCACGCCTGGTCGATCTCGCCGTGGTGCTCGCCTGCGTGTCGATGATTGTGTTCGCCATGATCCGGCTGATCCCCGGCGATGCCGTGGCGATCATGCTCGGCGCCAATACCGAGGTCACGCCGGAGAAAGTGGCGGCGCTGCGGGCACAGATCGGCTTGGATCAGCCCATGGCGGTGCAGTACCTCGGCTGGATCGCCCGCGTCCTCCAGGGCGATCTCGGCACCTCGCTATGGACCGGCAAGCCGGTGGCATCAGAGATCGCGGTGCATGTCTGGCCCACGGTGCAACTCACCGTGCTCGCCCTGGTGCTCGGGGCGGGGCTGGCAGTGCCGGCGGGCTGCGTGATGGCGCGGCTGCGCGGGCATGGCGCGGACGCGGCGATGCGCATTGTCAGCGTGGCCGGCCTGACCATCCCATCCTTCTGGCTCGGCATCGTGATGATCCTGGCGCTGGCCACACTGGCGCCGAGCCTGCAATTGCTGGGCTATGTGCCGTTCAGCCAGGACCCGCTGGGCTGCCTGGCGCGGCTGGCCTTGCCGGCCTTCGCGCTCGGCCTGCCGATCCTGGCCAACCTGTCGCGCCTGGTGCGCTCGGCGATGCTCGACGCGCTGGGCCAGGACTATATCCGCACCGCTCGTGCCAAAGGGGTGCCGGAGCGCGGCATCGTCTATCGCCATGCGCTGCGCAACGCGCTGATCCCATTCGTGACATCCGTCGGCATCATGACCGGCTACCTGCTGGGCGGGGCCATCGTGGTTGAGCAGGTCTTCGCCATCCCCGGCCTCGGCCGGCTGATCCTCGGCGCCATCGCCGAGCGCAACTATCCG
Source organism: Acetobacterales bacterium (assembly GCA_964201575.1). Classification (GTDB taxonomy): domain Bacteria; phylum Pseudomonadota; class Alphaproteobacteria; order Acetobacterales; family Acetobacteraceae; genus CAMDGX01. Next base: position 6,218 of record CAXNGD010000121.1, read on the forward strand.
CTGCTGCAGGCGACGATCCTGATGGTCACGCTCGGCTTCGTGGTGGTGAACTTTGTGGTCGACCTGCTGTATCTCGCGATCGACCCCAGGGTTCGAGCATGAGTGTGCGGGCGTGAAAGCGGGACAACGCCTGCTGTGGTTCGCCCTGGCCCTGGTGGTGGTTCAGGTGCTGGTGGCGGGATTCGCCGGCACGGTGGCGCCGTACGACCCCGTGGCGCAGGACATCGTGGCGCGGATGAAGGGACCTTCAGCGGCGCACTGGCTCGGCACCGACCAGTTCGGCCGCGACGTGCTGAGCCGGATCATCCATGGCAGCCGGACCTCGCTGTTCGTCTCCGCCCTGGCGGTGGCCGTGGCGCTGCTGGCCGGCGGCACGCTGGGGCTGGTGGCGGCGTTCTATCGCGGCTGGACCGACCGGCTGGTGATGCGGGCAATGGACGTGCTGTTCGCCTTTCCCGTCATGCTGTTGGCCATCGGCGTGGTGGCAGTGCTGGGGCCACGCACCGAGACGGCGGCGGTGGCCATCGCCGTGGTCTACACGCCGATCTTCGCCCGCCTGCTGCGCGGACCCGCGCTGGTGATCTGCGAGAGCGACTATGTCACCGGCGCGCGGGCGGCCGGGGCATCCGACGTGCGAATCCTGTTCATCCATGTGCTGCCGAACCTGGCCAGCGTCGTGCTGGTGCAGACCTCGCTGCTGCTCTCGGCGGCGATCCTGGTGGAAGCGAGCCTGTCCTTCCTCGGCCTGGGCAGCCAGCCGCCCACCCCCTCGCTCGGGCTGATGCTGTCCGAAGGGCGCAACTTCCTGATGCTCGCCCCCTGGCCGGCGCTGTTCTCCGGGGTGGCGATCCTGTTGCTGGCCTTCGGGCTGAACCTGCTGGGCGATGCGCTGCGCGACACGCTGGACCCACGGCTGCGGGGCAATCCGTGAGCCTCGGGACCGTGATCGTGCGGGCGGCCGCGATCGCCGATGTGCCGCAAACAGCCGTGGTCGCCGAGGCTTCTTACGCCCGCGCCTTCGCCACCATCCTGGAACCCGCAACCCTCGCTCGCTACGACACGGCGTTTTTCGCCGGTCGATTCGTCACAGCGCTGGACCGGCTAC
>CAXNGD010000122.1:0-7217 GCA_964201575.1 Acetobacterales bacterium
CGGGTCCTGCCCGCCTATATGGGCCTGATCAAGCAGATCGACGACCAGATCGGCGCGCTGATGGCCTTCCTCGAAGCCCGCGGCGAACTCAGCACCACCACCATTGTCTTCACCTCCGACCACGGCGACTATCTCGGCGACCACTGGCTCGGCGAAAAAGACCTGTTCCACGAATGCTCGGTCCGCGTCCCCCTCATCATCGCCGACCCCTCCCCCGTCGCCGACGCCACCCGCGGCACCACCTGCGACCGCCTGGTCGAAGCCATCGACCTCGCCCCCACCTTCGTCGAGAATTTCGGCGGCACCCCGGCCCCGAACATCATGGGAGGCCGCTCCCTGCTGCCCCTGCTGCGCGGCGAAGCCCCCACTTGGCGCCAATACGCCTTCAGCGAATACGACTACGCCATGCAGGACGCCCGCGACACGCTCGGCCGCGGCGTCGACGAATGCCGCCTGTTCATGGTGTTCGACGGCCGCTGGAAATACATCCACGCCCAGGGCTTCCGCCCCATGCTCTACGACCTCGAAACCGACCCCAACGAATTCCACGACCGCGGCGCCGACCCCGCCTGCGACGCCGAACGCGCCCGCCTGAAGGACGCCCTGTTCGACTGGGCCCTGCGCGACCACAACCGCATCACCATGCCGAATGCCCGCATCGCCGCCTACAACCGCGCCACCCAGCTCAAGGCCGGCATCCTGATCGGCTACTGGGACGAGGCCGAACTGGCACAGGCGCGACGGGACGCCGGGCTCGACTGATCCATAGGCCGGCGCGCCCCCAATGGCCGCAAAACAGCACCACTGCGCCGCCCGCGTCATGTAACCAAATGCATCCTCGGGCGAACCCTGGAACATGCCCAGGGGACATCATCGATGACCATGACCGCCGACGAGATTGCCGCCTGGCAGCCCGAGACGCCGCCCGCGCCCGGCGTAAGCCCGCTCCAGCGCGCCGCGGCCCGCCTGCAAGCCGCCCGCCAATGGACCGCGAACCAGACAATGGGACGGCGGTTCGCCATCGGCTGCGTCGCCCTGGAAATCACCCAGCGCTGCAACCTCGATTGCACCTTGTGCTACCTCTCGGATCACTCGGAAGCCGTGCACGACCTGCCGCTCGCCGAAGTGTTCCGGCGCATCGACATGATCCGCGATACCTATGGCGAACACACCGATGTCCAGGTCACCGGCGGCGACCCCACCCTGCGCAACCGCGGCGAGCTGGTGGCGATCGTGCGCCGCATCGCCGAACGCGGCATGCGCCCGGCGCTGTTCACCAACGGCATCAAGGCCACGCGCAGCCTGCTGGCCGAACTCGCCGGCGCCGGGCTGGTCGACGTCGCCTTTCATGTCGACACGACGCAACAACGCAAAGGCATGCCCACCGAACACGCCCTGAATGCCGTGCGCGCCGAATACATCGCCCGCGCCCGCGGCCTCGGCCTGTCGGTCCTGTTCAACACCACGGTGCACCGCGCCAACCTGCACGAGATCCCCGCGCTGATCCGCCGCATCGCCAAGCGAGAACCCGCATGAAGCGCCTCCTGCTCCTGCTTCTGATCGCATTCTCCGGCTGCGCCACCACCCTGCCGGTGCCGAACGCCGACCCCGGCGACCCCGCAGCCGCCTGGGCCCGCGTGCTGCAACGCCACGTCGACGCCAGCGGGCGCGTCGACTTCGCCGGGCTGGCGGCGGCCGACAGCGATCTGCGAAGCTGGGTCGCGGCCATCGCCCGCCAGGCGCCGAACAACGCCCCGGGCGCCTTCGCCACAAGCGCCGAGGTCCTGGCCTTCCACATCAATGCCTACAACGCCCTGGCGATGTACAACGTGATCGCCGCCGGCATCCCCGAACGGCTCTCCCTGGCCGACCGCGTCCGCTTCTTCAAGCTGACCCGCGTGGTGATCGGCGGCAAGCCGATATCGCTGTACGACTACGAGAACGACATCATCCGCCGGCTGGGCGACCCGCGCGTGCATTTCGCGCTCAACTGCATGGCGGCAAGCTGTCCGCGCCTGCCCCGCAGCCCCTTCACCGCCGCCGGGCTCGAGGTCGAACTCGAGTCCGTCTCCCGCGAATTCTTCAACGACCCGCGCCACGTGCTGGTGGACGAAACAGCCAACAGCGTGCGCGTATCGGCCATCCTGGACTTCTTCCCGGAGGATTTCCTCGCCGTGGCCCCATCGCTGCGCGCCTATGTCAACCGCTACCGCACAGTGAAACTGCCGGACTCGGCCAGCTTCGGCTTTCTGGAGTACGATTGGACCATCAACCGCCAGGGACGCCCGCCATGACCCTTCGCCGACGCGCGGTGCTCGCAACCAGCACCGCAGCCGTCGCCAGCAGCGCCATCGCCGGCCAGGCGCATGCCGCGCCAAAGGCCGAGCCCTGGCCGCTCTGGGAAAAGCACGACCCCACCGCCACCACCACCATCGACCACGCCCCCTGGGGCCGCTTCCTCGCCGCCCATCGCCGCGAAGGCACCGACGGAATCGCCCGTCTCGCCTACAAGGCCGCGCAGGCTGACCGCCCCGCCCTGGACGCCGATATCGCCCGCCTCGCCGCCCTGCCGATCAGCCGCTTCAACCGCGGCGAGCAATTCGCCTATTGGGTGAACCTCTACAACATGGTCACCGTCCAGACCGTGCTGCGCCACTATCCCGTCGCCTCGATCCGCGACATCAAGATCTCGCCGGGCTGGTTCAGCACCGGCCCCTGGGGCGCCAAGCTGGTCACCGTCGAGGGCACCGCGCTCAGCCTGGACGACATCGAACACCGCATCCTGCGCCCGATCTGGCGCGACCCGCGCATCCATTACGCGGTGAACTGCGCCAGCATCGGCTGTCCCAACCTGCCATCCGCCCCGTTCACCGCCGCCACGACCGCTGCCATGCTCGACCAGGCGGCGCGGGACTTCATCAACCATCCGCGCGGCGCCGCCATCGAAAGCGGCCGCCTGGTCGCCTCCTCGATCTTCGTCTGGTACGCCAGCGACTTCGGCCCGGAAGCCGCCGACGTGATCATCCACCTGCGCAAATTCGCCCGCCAGGACTTCTACACCGCCCTGTCCCATATCCGCCGGGTCAGCGAGGACCGCTACGACTGGTCGCTGAACGACGCCCCCTAAACCCCGCCCTTGGTGTGGATGGGATCAATCCACAGCACCTGCTCGGGCTTCTCCACCGGCTGCACGCCCGGGATATTCACCACCACCGCCTCGTTGTCGCTGCGCACCAGCACGCATTGCAGCGTCTCGTCATCCGACGCATTGATCTCCTGGTGCGGCACATAGGGCGGCACGAAGATGAAATCCCCCGGCCCAGCTTCGGCCACATATTCCAGCTTCTCGCCCCAGCGCATCCGCGCCCGGCCCTTCAGCACATAGATCACGCTCTCCAGCGCGCCATGGTGATGCACCCCGGTCTTCGCCCCGGCATGGATGTTCACCGTCCCGGCCCAGATCTTCTGCGCCCCCACCCGCGCCAGGTTGATCGCCGCCGCCCGGTTCATCCCCGGCGTCTGCGCCGTGTTGGTATCCAGGCTGTTGGCCGGGATCACCTTCACCCCGTGCAGTTTCCAATCCACGCTCCCTGGCGCCGGCGCGTCATGATCGTGGTCATGATCGTGAGAATGCGGCAGACCATCGTGTGGCATGGTGATTTCCTGATTTCACTACATGAAATAGGTAATACCACAGATCCACAAAATCAAGCCGCGCCCGGGTCAGTCAGCGTTAAGCAACGTCACCGGCACCGAAGCCCCCGTCACCACATCGCTCGCCACCGAGCCCATCACCGCCCCGGCCACCCCGCCGCCATAGCCACGCGTGCCCATCACAACCAGGGCGCATCCCAGCCGCTCGATGAAGCCCAGCACCATCCGTCCCGGCGATCCCACCGCCACATGCAAATGCGGCGTGATGCCCACCACCGCCAGCGCGGTCACCGCGCCCGCCAGCGCCGTCATGCCCTCGTCGCGGTGATATGCCTCAAGCGCGCTCTTGGCGATCAGCATCGCCGCCGAACCGCGCAACGGCGCCTGCACATTCAACAGATGCACTTCAACCGCCAGCCCGCGCTGGACCAGATCCACCACATGCTGCACCGCCTGCAGCGACGGCACCGCACCATCGACCGGCACCAGGACCTTCAGCACCGCGCTCACTGCCGATCCGCCGGCGCCAGGTCGACGATGTCCCGCGGCCGCTCTCCGCCCCGCCGCGCCAACACCGCCCCAAGTCCGATCACCAGCACCGCTCCCAACAGCCGGCCCATGATGCCCAACACCGGCCCATCGCCGCGCAGCCATTGCCGCACCCCAGGATCGCCGACGACAAGCCCCCCCGCGACCCAGCCGATCAACCCGCTCCCCGCCGGGACAAAAAACGGCACATGCTGCTGCAGCTTCAACACCAGCGCGCTGCCAAACACGATCAGCGGCGCACTGATCGCAACCCCCAGCAAAATCAGCAGCACATCGCCCCGCGCCAGCGCCGCGATCGCCACCGCGTTGCCCAACGACATCACCGCATCCGCAAACAGCGTCGCCGGCACCACCCCCCACAGCGTCGCTGTCGCGAACAACAGGCCGCTGCCGCGCTCGGGGATCATCAGCGATATGCCGATCCATGCCAGCAAAGCCCCACCCGCCAATCCCACATAGGGCACCGGCAGCAATCGCACCGCGATCAGGCAGAACAACAGGCGCAGCGCCACCGCGCCCAAGCTCCCCGCCACCACCAAAGCCCGCCGCCGCGGCCGCGGCAACGCCCGCGACGCCAAGGCGATCACCACCGCGATATCACCGGCCAGCAGGATGTTGATGCCGGCGATCTGCAGCAGCACCAGCCAGAACTCAGCGGTCTGCAAGCCAACCATGTCGCGTCCTCAGCGCGCGACCAGGCTTTCCGCCCCGCGCGCCACCGGAATACGCTGACTTCATTCAAACACTCTTAACGCCGACGGCAACCGCCCCGCAGCCCCATTCGCCGCGTCATTTAGCGCCCGGCGCCATCGACACCAGCCACCCCATCTTCTCCGCCACATCCCAGCCGCCATCCCAGACCATCTTGATCGCCACGTACAGCACGATCACCAGCCCAACCCAAGCGATCCAGCGATGCTTCTCCAGCAGCGAGGCGATCCAGCTCGCCGCCACCCCCATCAGCACCACCGAGATCGCAATGCCGATCACCAAGATCCACGGATGCCCCTCCGCCGCGCCAGCCACCGCCAGCACATTGTCCAGGCTCATCGAAACGTCGGCCACGACAATCTGGATCATCGCCTGGCGCAGCGTCTTCGGCTTGGCCGGCACCACCGCCTCCGCCGCGCCATGCCCGCCGCCGGACATCAGGTCGCGATACATCTTCCAGCACACCCACAGCAGCAGCACGCCGCCGGCGAACAGCAACCCAACGATCGCCAGCAATTGCAGCGTCACCGCGCCAAACGCGATGCGCAGCACCGTGGCCCCGGCAATGCCCCAGATGATCGCCGGCCGCCGCTGATGCGCCGGCAGCCCGTTCACCGCCAACCCGATGACAACCGCATTGTCCCCGGCCAGCGTGATATCGATAATCAGCACCTGCAGCAGCGCACTGAGCTGCTCTAGCAATAACGGGTCCATCGGGCGTCCTTGTCGGCCAAATCGGGTGGGCGTAAACCTCGCCTGCCCTTAAACGGGGCCGACCGCCGCCGCAAGGAGTCCCCGCCCATGGTGCCCCGCTACACCCGCCCCGCCATGGCCGCCATCTGGGCGCCGGAAAACCGCTACCGCATCTGGTTTGAGATCGAGGCCCTGGCCGCCGAGGGCATGTCGCTCTACGGCGACGTCCCCGCCGCCTCGGCAAAAGCCATCCGCGAAAAAGGCGGCGCCAAGCTCGCCGCCATCGGCCCCGCCGACGTCGACCGCATCGACGAGATCGAACGCGTCACCCGCCACGACGTCATCGCCTTCCTCACCTGGCTCGCCGAAGCCATCGGCGACGACAGCCGCTTCGTCCATCTCGGCCTAACCAGCTCGGACGTGCTCGACACCTGCCTCTCCGTCCAGCTCACCCAGGCCGCCGACATCCTGCTCACCGACCTCGACGCCGTGCTCGGCGCGTTGAAAACCCGCGCCTTCGAGCACAAGCACACCCTCACCATCGGCCGCAGCCACGCCATCCACGCCGAACCCACCAGCTTCGGCCTCAAACTCGCCGGTCATTACGCCGAATTCGCCCGCGGCAAACAGCGCCTCATCGCCGCCCGCGCCGAAATCGCCGTCGCCGCCCTCTCCGGCGCCGTCGGCACCTTCGCCCATGTCGACCCCCGCGTCGAAGCCCACGTCGCCGAAAAACTCGGCCTCGCCGTCGAGCCGGTCTCCACCCAGGTCATCCCGCGCGACCGCCACGCCATGTTCTTCTCGGTCCTCGCCGTCATCGCCTGCGCCATCGAGCGCCTGGCCACCGAAGTCCGCCACCTCCAGCGCTCCGAAGTCCGCGAGGCCGAAGAATTCTTCCACGCCGGCCAAAAGGGCAGCTCGGCGATGCCGCACAAGCGCAACCCGGTGCTCAGCGAAAACCTCACCGGCCTCGCCCGCATCGTCCGCGCCGCCGTCATCCCCGCCCTGGAAAACGTCACCCTCTGGCACGAGCGCGACATCTCGCACTCCTCCGTCGAGCGCGCCATCGGCCCGGACGCCACCGTCACCCTGGACTTCGCCCTGTCCCGCCTCGCCGGCATGATGGAGAAACTGACCGTCTACCCCGAACAGATGCAGGCCAACCTCGACAGCCTCGGCGGCGTCGTCCACTCCGGCGAAGTCCTCCTCGCCCTGGCCCGCGCCGGCATCCTGCGCGAAGACGCCTATGCCATCGTCCAACGCAGCGCCATGACCACCTGGACCCGCCTCGGCCGCCCCGATGGCCGCAGCTTCCGCGAGAACCTTCTGGCCGATCCCGAAGTCGCCGGCCGCGTCACCGCAGCACAGATCGACGCGGCGATGGATTCGCGGCTGCACCTTGCCCATCTCGATACGATCTTTACCCGGGTTTTTGGTGAGGCTGGGCCGTAACCGTAAGGAAAGGCGTTCTTTTTTGAAAAAAAGAACCAAAAAACTTGGCTCTGTTCTCACTCTCTATGCATGGGCTATTCCGGCCTGATTATGCCCGAGAGCTGCGCTGAGACAGGCTCGGCTGTTGGGGTTTGGGTTGAGTGTGGCGAGGTGGAACC
>CAXNGD010000123.1:0-7215 GCA_964201575.1 Acetobacterales bacterium
CGTCCTGCAAACGAAGCTCAATCGTCGTCCGATCAACAATCGTCAGCGCGCGTCGGTGAGAACCCATCGGGACACCCTATCCTATAGGGCCTCCCGGCGGCGTTCGCTCCCAAACTTGAATCCGCCCTTCTTTTTGTTCACAAAAAGAACGCCTTCCTTCTCAAGAAACCGCAATATCCAGCCACCCAAACGCCGTCACCGTCGCCATATCCCGCTGCCGCATCAGCACCGTCGTGGTCGCGGACTCAACCACTGCCGGCCCGGCGATCACCTGCCCCGCCGCCAGCGCGTCGAGATCGAACACCGGAACCTCACGCCATCCGCCAAGGTGGATCCGCCGCATCCCGCGCGGCGCTGCAGGCCCCCGCGCAGGCAGGTCCGGCTCCTGCGGCAGCGCCGGCAACCCGCCCACCACCGCCACCCGCGCATTCACCAGCACCGCCTCCTGGTCCGGCATGGCATAGGTATAGAGTTCCTCGTGCCGCGCATGGAATGCATCGGCCAGCAGTTTCGTAAGCTCCGGACTGGCGAAATCGATCCCGTCCAGCGGCACCGAGACCTCGAAGATCTGCTCGCCATAGCGCATGTCCGCCGAGCGGTGCACGCTGACCGGCCCGTCGAACTTCGCCGCCGCCAACCGCGCCCGCCCATCGGCCTCCATCTCCGCCCACACCGCGCGCAGGTCGGCCGCGTCCAGCCGGCTGGCATCGCCGATATGGGTCCGCGCCACCTCATAGCGCAGATCGGACGCCAGCATCCCCCAGGCCGACAGCACCGCCGCCAGCCGCGGCACGATCACCCGCTTCAGGTCCAACTGCCGCGCCACATCGGTCACATGCAGCGCCGCAGCCCCCCCGAACGACAGGATTGCGAAGCGCCGCGGATCCACCCCGCGCCGCACCGACACCAGTCGGATGCCCTCGGCCATGCGCGTGTTGATGATCCGGTGGATGCCCTCGGCCGCGGCCATCCGGTCCACCCCGAGCCGCACCGCCACCCGATCCACCGCCGCCTCGGCCGCCGCCACATCCAGCTTCGCCCGTCCGCCGAGGAAATTCTCGGCATCGAGAAACCCCAGCACCAGGTTGGAATCCGTCACCGTCGCCTCGGTCCCACCGCGCCCATAACACGCCGGCCCCGGCTGCGCCCCCGCACTCTCCGGCCCCACATGCAGCACCCCGCCCGCATCCACCCGCGCGATCGACCCGCCACCAGCCCCGATCGACGCAATGTCCAGGCTCTGCAACGCCACACGCTGCCCGGCCAGCCGCCGATCCGACGCAATCGCCGCGGTCCCGCCCACCACCAGCGAGATATCCGTCGAGGTCCCCCCCATGTCGAACGGAATGAGATCCCCATGCCCCATCAGCGTCGCCGCATGGCACGACCCCGCAACGCCACCCGCCGGCCCTGACAGCACCGCACCCGCCGACAGCGCCACCGCATCGGCAATCGTCGACACCCCGCCATGCGACTGGATGATCAGCACCGGCCCGCCATACCCCGCCTCGCGCAACCGTGCCTCCAGCCGGGTCAGATAACGCTGCAGCGCCGGCCCGACATAGGCGTTCACCACCGTGGTGCAGACCCGGTCATACTCCTTGATCTGTGGCAACACCTGCGACGACAGGCAAACATACGCCCCCGGCATCGCCGCGCGAACGGCGTCCGCCATCGCCCGCTCATGCCGCCCGTCGCGCCAGGCATGCAGCGTGCAGATCGCCACCGCCTCCACTCCCTCAGCCACCAGCGTGGCAATCGCCGCATCCAGCGAGCCCCGATCAAGCGGAATCTCAATCCGCCCATCCGGCCGAATGCGCTCGCGAACCCCCAGCCGCAAATGCCGCGGCACCAGCTGCACCGGCGGCGCCATGCGCAGATTGTAGCGATCGTCCTTCAGCCCCTCGCGCATCTCGATGATGTCGCGATGGCCTTCGGTGGTCAGCAGGCCGACCTTCGCCCCCTTGTGTTCCAACAGCGCATTGGTCGCCACCGTGGTGCCGTGCACGATGCGCAGCGTGTCCGCCAGCATCGCCGGCCGGGTGGTGCCCAATGCCTCGGCCAGCCGCTCCAAGCCCTCCATCACGCCAACGGACTGGTCGCCCGGCGTGGAGGATGATTTCGCCAGCGTGACTTTCCCCGCCCCGTCCACCGCCACCAGGTCGGTGAAGGTGCCGCCAACATCGATGCCTATTGCGTACATCACTTCGCTCCCGACACGAAACCGGCATGGATCTCGGCCGCCCGTGCCTCCGCACTGCGCCGCTCCGGCGGCCCCCAACCCCCGCCGCCGCCGGAATACGCATGCAGCACATCGCCCGGCCGGATCACCACGCCGACCTCCTTGGTCTTCAGCGCCCGGTCCGCCAGCCCATCGGATTCCAGCCAGTAGCGATGCGGCAAGCCATCCTGCCCGCCCACCATCCCGCAAGCGCCATACTTGATCCCGTCGCCCGCGGTATTGCCCACCGCCGGCACCGCCGTCTCGATCGCCATCTCCAGCTCGCCGCCGCAGCCGCCGCGAAACTGCCCGTCGCCGCCGCTATCCGGCCGGAATTCGTGCCGCTTGAAGAACAGCGGAAACCGCACCTCATGCACCTCGATACTGCCGAACTTGATCCCGCCAGCCGCCTGCCACTCCCCGGCCCCGGCCCAACCATCGCCCGCCGAAGACCCGCCCCCGCCAGGCCGCGACTGGAACAGATGCCAGATGAACGGCCGCTCGGTGCGCGGATCGGTGCCCTGGATGGCAATGCGAAACCGCCGACCCCACCCCGCCATCGCCCGCTCCGGACAGGCCGGCGCCAAGGCCTTGATGATCGCCTCCATGATTTCCTGACCGCAATGGTTGGTGCATAGCGTCACCGGCGCCCCGTCGCGCGGCCAGACGATGGTGCCATGCTTCAACACCACCTTCAGCGGCCGGAACGCCCCATCATTCTTCGGAATATCGGGATCGATCAGATAAGACAGCGCCACCACCACTGCCGAATGCGTGTTGGCATAGGACGAGTTGATGAACCCGACCACCTGCTCGTGGCTCTCCGACAGGTCGATCTCCAGGTCGCTGCCGGTCTTGGTCACCCGGGCATGGATGCGGATATCCTTGAACTTGTGCCCGTCATCGTCGAGGAACGCCTCGCCCTCATAGACCCCATCCGCCCACTCGCCGATGATCGCCCGCACCCGCCGCTCGGCGCCATCCAGCACCGCCTCCACCCCCTCATGCGTGGTGGCCGACCCGAACTCCGCCAGCAACTGCGCCAGCCGCCGCTCGCCCACCCGCGCCGAGCCGATCATCGCCGCAAGGTCGCCGCGGAAATCGCGCGGATGACGCACGTTCAGCACGATCATCTCGTAGACATCCTCGCGGCGCACCCCCTGGTCGTACAGCCGCAGCGGCGGAATCCGAATGCCCTCCTGGAAGATCTCCGTCGCCCCCGCATTATACGCCCCATGCGTCGCCCCCCCGATATCGGACTGGTGGCTCCGGTTGATCGACCAGAACACAAACCGCCCGCCATCGAACACCGGCACAAAGGCAGTCAGGTCCGGAATATGGTTCCCCCCGCGATACGGGTCATTCAGCAGAAAGACATCGCCCGGCTTGATCGTATCGCCGAAATACTCCGTCACCGCCCGCGCGGCGAAGGGCAGGGCGCCGACATGGATCGGCACATGCTCGGCCTGGGCGATCAGCCGCCCCTGCGGATCGCACAACGCCGTCGAGAAATCCCGCGACGAGTTCAGGATCTGCGAATACGCCGTGCGCAGCATCGCCTCGCCCATCTCCTCCACAATCGCGCGCAGGCGATGCTGGATGACGGAAACAGTGATCGGATCGATCGACATGCAGAGGCCCTCCCCGGACCGGCGGAGGTTCCGGACTCCGCTCGAAACTGTCAACGCTCCTCGGCTCCGCAAGGCCACAGCCCGGCGGCAAGACCGTCCTGTACCGGGTCTGGCCCTGTCCGGCCCCCGCCCGCTATCCTGATCCCGACAGGGAGGCGACGCCGTGGCCACCACCCGACCGGACGACAAGCTTCTCGCCGCCATCGGCATGCCCGCGCCGCCGCACCGCCTCGCCGGCAGCATCCCTCTGGGCCGGCGCATCGCCGGGCATGTCGCCGCCTGGCTGCTGCACCTGACCGGAGCCGCGATCCTGGTGATGTATGTCGGATTCCACGAGCCCGGGCGTGCCCTCATCGTCGATACCGCCCTGGCGCTCGGGCTCGGCCGGCCGATCCCCGAGGCGCGCGTCGTGCCGGGACGCTGCGAGGCGTATCATGCCAGCGGCCGATACGGTTCCGGCGGCTGGTTCTGCAGCATGACGGTCATCGACGGCGCCAGCCGAACCGAGCTGAAGATCGACACCCGCAGCCGCCCCGATCTCACCGCCCTGGACGGGGCCGGGCGCGTGCTGGGCGCCACCGGCATCTACTGGCATTCCTCCGTGCTGCTGCAGCGCTGGTGGAGCGACCTGATGCTGTTTCTGTTCAGCTTCGCGCTGCTGCTGGGGCCGCTGACAATGCGCGGCGCCATGCGCCAGAGTGCGCGCCTGGCCCGGCTGGCGCGCGGCCATCTGCATACGGTCGAGTTGCTGACCTGGTCCGGCTCCAAATCCTTCGCCTTCGTCGACGATGCCGGCCGGCGGCGCTTCGGCCAGGCGAATTTCCCCGCCGGCGCCCTGCTCCTGGACGGCGTGGCGACAACCGGCGTCGCCCTGATCGCCGACCGCGACGCGGTGCTGCTGGACCAGCACCTTGCCCCACTGCAACTGGACCCCGCCCAACATGCCGCCATTCTCGCCCGCGTCCTCGAGGTCCGAACCAACGGGCTGCACCGCGCAGCCTTGCGACCAGTGCCCGGCGACGCCGCCACACTGACCGGCCGGATCGAAGCGATCGAAGCCGAACTGGCCCGATCGCCCGCCGCGGCATCCCTGCCCGCGCTGTACGATGCCTGCTGGCGCCTGACCTGGGACAGCATCGATGCCGCCATCTCCCTGCGCGCCCTGCAGGCCCGCGACGTGGTCGCCACCAGGATGGGGCCGGCGGCCGCCGACGCAGCGCTGCGTGCCACGCGCGAGCGGGCGATCGGGCTGGTGGTTTGAAGCCACGCGAGAGTCTCCTTTTTGTGAACAAAAAGAAGCAAAAAAACTTTATCCAGTTGCCCCGGTAGCAATCGTGTGGCCCGGCGCAAATGGGAAGACGTCTTTTTGCTTTTTTTTCTTCAGAAAAAGAAGACCCTTCCTTCCCAAATCCGTTGACCACGCGCAAGGACTGGACAACACGGTTTGACACACGGGGTTGCCGATGAAAGGCTATTATAACAGGCGCAAGCGCCCCAGAACGAACCGAGGAGACCACGCATGGCCCATGTCATGAATCGTCGAACCCTGTTGGCCGGCGTGGCCGGCACCGGCCTTGCCGCCGCGATCGCCCCCGAGGCCCGCGCCCAGGCCCCCAAGGGCGGCCGCCCCCTGCGCGTCGCCCTCCTGGCCGACATCGTCAACTACGACCCGCACCAGTTCTCCTCACAGAATGCCACGATCATGCGCAACCTCTACGACACGCTGATCGAATACGACGAGGCCGGCAAACCCGTCCCCGCCCTGGCCCAGAGCTTCACCATCGCGCCCGACAACATGAGCTGCACCGTCGTCCTGCGCGCCGGCGTCACCTTCCACAGCGGCGCCGCGCTGACCAGTGCCGACCTCGACGCCACGCTGAAGAAGGCCAACGACCCCAAGACCGGCAAGAACGTCTTCCCCACCATGAGCGTGGTGAAGGACTGGACCGTCGTCGACGACACCACCGTCCGCCTGAACTTCAAGGCCAAGGTCCCCGACCGCCAGATCACCGACCTCCTCCAGTTCATGTTCGTGATCGCCAAGGACACCACCGACAGCGCCGAAACCAAGATCAACGGCACCGGCCCCTTCACCGTCGCCGAGCGCGTCCTCGGCCAACGCCTGCGCCTGGTTGCGAACCCGAAATACTGGCGCGCCAACCAGCCCGTCCTGTCCGAAGTCGTCTTCACAATCTTCAGCGACAACGAAAGTGCCGCCGCCGCCCTGGAATCCCGCGCCGCAGACATGATCTTTGGCGGTGGCGCCCGCGCCGCCGTCCGCCTGCGCACCGCCGGCTTCCAGCTCTGGCAAGGCCAGGGCCAGCTGGTCCAGGTCTTCCGCATCAACACCACCAACGGCCCGTTCAGGAACGAGAAGTTCCGCCAGGCCTTCAACCACCTGCTCGACCGCGCCGCGATCCTGCGCGTCGGTTATGCCGGCCTCGGCGAAGTCTCGGCCCTGCCCTGGGCCCCCGCCAACCCCGCCGCCGACCGCTCGTATGACACGACCTACGCCTTCGACATTGCCAAAGGCCAAGCCCTGCTCAAGCAATCTGGTCTCTCGGTGGCCGAGATGAACGACTGGAAACTCCTCGTCAACGGCGGCGACCAGGACGGCGTCGCCATCAGCCAGGTGGTCCAGAGCACGCTCAAGAAAGCCGGCATCGACATCCAGCTCGACCTCAAGCAAGGCTCGGAATTCGTCGACGCCCTGCTCGGTGGCAAGTTCGCGGCCGTCTTCGGCGGCGTCGGCAACGTGCAGAAATTCCCCACCCGCATCACCACCAACTCGATCTACCGCATCGCCAACAACCCCGTCCTCGGCAACCCGAACCCGCACACCGCCTATGTCGCCGCCATCGAACGGGTCAACACCGCCTTCGGCACCGCCGACGTCAAGGCCGCTTACGACGCCCTGAACAAATCCATGGTCGACGCCAGCTTCGGCATCGCCACCAACACCTTCGACGTCTTCCTCGCCGTCGCCGCCAAGAATGTCGGCGGCTTCACCCGCGACCTCGACAGCCTGCTTGTCCTGCGCACGCTCGGCTTCACCAGCTGACCTCGCATGCCTGACGGCGGCCCCCCAACCCCGCCGGTCCTGTCCGTCCGCAACCTCTCGGTGACCTTCACCGGCAGCGGACGCGACGTGCCGGCCGTCCGCGGCATCGACTTCGACGTCCAAGCCGGCGAAGTCCTCGGCATCGTCGGCGAGTCCGGCTCCGGCAAAAGCGTCACCGCCCTGGCCATCACCGGCCTCCTCCCCCCCACCGCCCGCGTCGCCGGCAGCATCCGCATGGGCGACACCGACATCACCACCGCCGATCCTGAAACCCTGCGCACCCTGCGCGGCCTGGACGTCGG
>CAXNGD010000124.1:0-7209 GCA_964201575.1 Acetobacterales bacterium
CGTCGCCGGCGACCGCGATGATGTAGGTGTCGAGCACCTGGGCCACCGGAGCGCCCAATGGGAAGGATGCGTGTCCGCCGTTGAACGGGCCGTGCACCGCGTCGGGGGCCGCCGGCAGCATGCGGGCACCTGGGCCGACCTCCATCGGCAGCCGGGCCTCGGCGAAGCCGGTCCGCGGCGGGGTGGCGCCAGGGGAGGGTGCGGGGGACCGCGAAAATCCAGAGTGCCGCGTCATCATCGGCAGCACGACGGCGGGTGCCGCCATCCCCGCCGCCCCCGCCGCCAGGGCGCGCGACAGGGTGGAAATCACCAGGCCGCGCACCGCATCGGGTGCCCGAAACCGCACCTCCGCCTTGGCCGGATGCACGTTCACGTCCAGCGCCTCGGCATCCAGCGTCAGGAACAGCGCCACGATCGGGTGCCGGCCATAGGCGATGACGTCGCGATAGGCCACCCGCACCGCCGTGCGCAGCATCGGGTCTGCCACCGGGCGCCCGTTCACCACCAGCGCCTGTGCGGCCATGGTGGCGCGGGTCACGGTGGGGGCGGCGATGAAGCCGGTCAGCACCATCTCGCTGCCCCCCCTTGGGCCATCGACATCGGTGCGGCGGCCCTCAATCGGGATCAGCGCGCCGGCGGCCTCCGGCCCGAACAGGGCGGCGACCCTGGCTGCCCGGTCCTGGGCCGGCAGGTCGAACAGGGCGCGCCCGTCGCTTTCCAGCCGGAACGCCACCTGGGGCGCTGCCATCGCCAACCGCCGCACCGCAACCTCCGCCGCATCCGCCTCGGCGCGCGGCGATTTGAGGAATTTGCGCCGGGCCGGCGTGGCATAGAACAGATCGGCGACCACGACACGGGTGCCGATGGACCCGGCCGAGGGTGCCACCTCACCGACATGGCCGCCCTCGACGGCGATGGTGTGGGCGCTGTCGCCATCCCGGATGCGAGAGGTAATGGCCAGCCGTGCCGCCGCGCCGATGCTGGGCAGCGCCTCGCCGCGGAAGCCCAGCGTGTCGATGCGCACCAGATTGTCGTCGGCCAGCTTGGAGGTGGCGTGGCGCTGCACACATAGCGCCAACTCGTCGGCGGTCATGCCGATGCCGTCATCCTCGACCTCAAGGCGCGCGATGCCGCCGCCGTCGATCGCCACGGCAATGCGGGTGGCGCCAGCATCGAGCGCGTTCTCCACCAACTCGCGCAACGCCGCCGCCGGGCGTTCGATCACCTCGCCGGCGGCGATCCGGTTGACCGTCGCCTCCGGCAGCAGGCGGATGCGGCCCGCTTTAATCATGGGGCGCGCATCGCCTAATCCGCGCGCAGGGCATGGAAGCGTGCCATCAGCGCCACTGTCGAGCCGTCATGCGCCCCAGCCGGCCCGCCATCCAGCTCGCGCAACACGCCCCCGGCCAGCACTTTGCCCAGTTCCACCCCCCACTGGTCGAAACTGTTCACCCCCCAGAGACAACCCTGCACCGCCACCTTGTGCTCATACAGCGCCACCACCCGGCCAAGGGTGAAGGCGTCCAGCCGGCGGAACAGGATGGTGGTGCTCGGCCGGTTGCCACTGAACACGCGATGCGGCGCGATGGCGGCGATGGCCGCTGCATCGGCGCCGGCGGCGTGCATCTCGCGCTCGACCTGGGCCAGGGTCTTGCCGGCCAGCAGCGCCTCGGCCTGGGCAAAGGCGTTGGCAGCCAGGATGCGATGTGCGTCGTCGCGGTCATGGTCTGGCCGGGCGGCGAGCAGGAAGTCGACGGGGATCGACGCGGTGCCCTGATGCACCAACTGCATGAAGCTGTGCTGCGCGTCGGTGCCGGGCTCGCCGAAGATCACTGGGCAGGTCGCTGTAGAGACGGGGCCGCCATCGAGCAGCACCGACTTGCCGTTGCTCTCCATCTCCACCTGTTGGAGATGGGCCGCGAAGCGATGCAGCCTTGCGTCATAGGGCAGGATGCACTGGGTACCATAGCCCATGGCGTTGACATGCCAGATGCCAACCAGCGCCAGGATCACCGGCAGGTTCTGTTCCAGGGGGGCACTGCGGAAATGCGTGTCCATCGCCCAGGCACCCGCCAGCAGGGCGGTGAACTTGTCCCAGCCCGCGGCGAGCGCGATCGACAGCCCGACCGAAGACCACAGCGAATACCGCCCGCCGACCCAGTCGCGAAAGCCGAACACATGGGCGGCGGGAATGCCGAACGCGGCGGCGGCCTGGTGGTTGGTCGAAAGTGCCGCGAAATGCGCAGCCACCGCCGCCTCGCCCAGTGCCCCGGCCAACCAGGCGCGCGCCGCCGCGGCGTTGGTCATCGTCTCCTGGGTGGTGAAGGTCTTCGAGGCCACCAGCACCAGGGTGCGCGCGGGATCCAGCTGGCGCGCGATGCCGGCAAAGGCATGGAAGTCGACATTGGACAGGAAATGCGCCGCCATCACCCCGCCATCGGCCAAGGTCAGCGCCTCGGTGACCATGCGCGGGCCAAGATCGGAGCCGCCGATGCCGATGTTCAGCACCGCGGTGAAGCGTTCGCCGGTGGCGCCGCGCAGCGTGCCGTCATGCACCCGCGCCACGAAATTCTGCATCCGGTCCCGTTCGGCGGCGGCGAGCGCGCTGGCATTGTCGCTGCCGGCGCGCAGCCCAGCCTCGGCCGGGCTGCGCAACGCCATGTGCATCGCCGCCCGGCCCTCGGTCGGGTTGACCATCGCGCCGCCGAACAGCCGCGCGCGGAACCCCTCCAGCCCTGCCGCCCTAGCCAGCGCGAACAGCGCGGTATGCGCGGCATGGTCGATCGCGGTCTTCGACCAATCCAGCGTGAGGTCCTCCAGCATGGCGGTGCATCGCCCGGCGCGGCCGAGATCGGCGGCGAACAGGGCGCGGATATCGCCGGCCCCGGGCCGCGCGGCCAGGCGGGCGAGGTCGGACCAAGCTTGGCTTGCGGGCGAGTCGCTGAACATACCCCAGCATAGCGCAATTCCGCCGCGCGCTTAAGCCGCCATCAGCGTCCTTGCCCTGCCACGCTCAGCCACGCTCAGCCCACCCCCATCGCCCGCCGCATGAACAGCCGCTTCAGCGGTGCGATGCGGTCCACGGCGGCAATGCCGATATCGCGCGCCAGGCGCAGCGGCGCGATATCGTTGCTGAACAGCCGGTCCAGCACATCCGTCATCGCCGTCATCGCTGCCACCGTCGGCCCCCGTGCCGCCCGATAGCGCCGCAGCACCGCCTCGCCGCCAGGGTCCTCGCCGGCCGCCACCGCGTCGATCACCGCCGCGGCCAGCGGCCCGACATCCTGGAAGCCGAGGTTCAGCCCCTGGCCGGCGATCGGGTGGATGCCATGCGCCGCATCGCCGATCAGCGCTAGGCGCGACGCGGTCATGCCGTGCACTACCATCGCCGAAAGCGGATAGCTCCAGCGCCGGCCGATCAGCCGGATCGCGCCGAGATGATCGCCCAGCCTGCGCGCCACCTCGCGGGTGAAGCGGGCATCGTCCAGCCCGAGGATGTGCCGCGCCAGCGCGTCGCGCTCGGTCCAGACGATGGCCGACACATGTGCCGCCCCATCGGTGCCGGCCATCGGCAACTGCGCGAACGGCCCGCCAGGCAGGAAATGCTCCAGCGCCACGTCGTCATGCGGCAGCGCGTGCGCGATGGCGAACACCATCCCGGTCTGGCGATACGGCAGCTGGGTCACCCGGATCCCCGCCGCCGCGCGCAATGGCGAGCCGCGTCCCTCGGCCGCCACCACCAGCCTGGCATGCAATGTCGGCCCGCCGGCGATGCGCACCGTGGCGCCCTCGGCCGCGCGCACCACCGCGGCCTCGGCCGGCGCATACACGGACAGCGCCGGCAGCCCATGCAGATGGGCGTTCAGCACCATGCGCAGGCTGCGCGCCTCGACCATCCAGCCAAACGCCGCCTCGCCCTCGAAAGGCGGTGCCGCATCCGCCACATCGCCGACATCGAAATGCAGATGAAGCCGCGACGCCGCCCGCCCGATCCGGCCATCGCTCACCCGGATCTGCCGGATCGGGTTCGCCGCCAGCGGCAGCCGCCCCCAAAGCCCGGCCGCCTCCAACACCCGGCGCGACCCAGCGGCGATGGCATAGGCCCTACCGTCGAAATCCGGATGCTCCATCGGCGGCAGCGCCGCGCGGTCGATCAGCGCCGTGCGCACCCCCGCCCCGGCCAACCGCGCCGCCAGCGTGCCGCCCACCGGCCCGGCGCCGACAATGCAGACATCAACAGAGTGTTCCTGATCCATGGCGCTACAGGAGGGGCGATGGCGCGCAAATGCAACCCTGTGCCCGCGAAATAGGCAGGCGACCGCCCCGATACCGCGCAGACACACCGTGCAGACCGGGCGCAAATCCCCGGTTTAACCCTGGCACGGTTCTTGAAGAGGCGATGTGCCATCCATGGAGGGTCGGGGCACCAGATGAAATTGATCGTCGCCATCATCAAGCCGTTCAAGCTCGACGAGGTCCGCGATGCGCTGACCCCGCTCGGCGTAGAGGGCCTCACGGTTTCCGAGGTCAAAGGCTTCGGCCGCCAGAAAGGCCAGACCGAAATCTACCGCGGCGCCGAGTACCACGTCTCCTTCCTGCCGAAGGTCAAGATCGAGGTCGCCGTCGCCTCGGAGATCGCCGAGCAGGTGGTGGAGGCGATCATCAAGGCCGCCCATACCGGCAAGATCGGCGATGGCAAGATCTTCGTCCTCGACATCGAGCGCGCCGTGCGCATCCGCACCGGCGAGACCGACGGCTCGGCCCTCTGAGCGCGCATAAGGACCCCAATCACTCATGAACAGTCACGTAATGAAAACCCTCATCCGCGGCGCCGCCCTGGCGCTCCCCTCCCTCCTGTTGGCGACTCCGGCCTGGGCGCAAGACGCCAAGGTCGATGCCGGCGATACCGCCTGGATGCTCACCAGCACCGCGCTGGTGCTGATGATGACCATCCCCGGCCTGGCGCTGTTCTATGCCGGCATGGTGCGCAAGAAGAACATCCTGGCCACCATGATGCAGAGCTTCTTCATCTGCGCCCTGGTCTCCGTGGTCTGGATGGTGGCCGGCTATTCCATCGCGTTCGGCAACGGCAACGCCTATTTCGGCGACTTCTCGCGCCTGTTCCTCTCGGGCCTCTCGACGAACTGGGACAAGCCCTTCACCCTGGGTGCGGGAACCGACGGGGCGGTGTCGACCACCATCCCCGAGTCCGCCTTCCTGATGTTCCAGATGACCTTCGCCATCATCACCCCGGCCCTGATCGCCGGCGCCTTCGCCGACCGGATGAAGTTCTCCGCCCTGTGCGTCTTCACCGTGGCGTGGTCGCTGCTGGTCTACAGCCCGGTGGCGCACTGGGTCTGGGCGCCCACCGGCTGGATCTTCGCGCTCGGGGCTGCCGACTTCGCCGGCGGCACCGTGGTGCATATCAACGCCGGCGTCGCCGGCCTGGTCTGCGCCATCGTGCTCGGCAAGCGCCTGGGCTACGGCAACGACAACATGGCGCCGTACAATCTCGGCCTGGCCGTGATCGGTGCCGCCCTGCTGTGGGTGGGCTGGTTCGGCTTCAACGCCGGCTCGGCGCTGACCGCCGGCGGCCGTGCGGGCATGGCGATGCTGGCCACCCAGATCGCCGCCGCCGCCGCGGTGCTGTCCTGGACCTTCGCCGAGTGGATGACCAAGGGCAAACCCTCCGTGCTCGGCGCCATCTCCGGGACCGTGGCCGGCCTTGTCGCCATCACGCCCGCGGCCGGCTTCGTCCTGCCCGGTTCGGCCCTGATCATCGGCCTGCTCTCCGGCGCCGTGTGCTTCTGGGCCGCGACCGCGCTGAAGAAGATGCTGGGCTATGACGACAGTCTCGATGCCTTCGGTGTCCACGGCATCGGCGGCATCATCGGTGCCTTGCTGACCGGTCTGCTCGCCTTCGGTCCGCTCTCGGCCGACGCCAAGAACCCGGACGGCATCGTGATCGCCGGCATGGGCCAGTTCATGAACCAGGTGATCGCCGTCGGCGCCACCATGATCTACACGGCGGTGGCCACCTACATCCTGCTGAAGATCATCGGCGCTGTCATGGACCTGCGCGTCACCGACGAGGAGGAGCGCGAGGGCCTGGACGTCGTCCTGCACGGCGAACGCCTCGGCTGAACAGCCCAAGCTGCCAACCAGAAGGGGCATCCCGCCAGGGGCGCCCTTTTTCGTTCACCCCCGCGCCGCCAAAACCCCACCCAGCGCCACCAACCCCGCCGCCACCACCACCGCGGGCGTCAACTGCGCAAACCCGCCCGCCCACAGCAACACCGTCGAGACCACCGGCGTGGCGTAGGCCAGCGTGCCCAACAGCCTGGGATCGCCGCGCTTCATGCCGTGGTCCCACAGGAAGAACGCCGCCCCCACCGGCCCGATGCCCAACACCAGCACCGTCGCCAGCACGGCCGCATCCGGCGCCACCGTCACCTCGAACATCACATGGCTCGCCGCCGCCAGCACCGCAGTCGCCGCACAGAAACCCGCCACCGCCCCGGTCGGCACCGCCGCCAGCTTGCGTGCCAGCACCGAATACACCGCCCAGGTCACCGCACTGCCGAGTGCTGCCACATACCCCGGCACCGCCGCCGCCGTCAGCGCCGCCCCGCCGCCCAGCAACAACCCACACCCCGCCACGCCACAGGCCACCCTCGCCACATGCCATCGCGTCAACGCCATCCCCGGCAGGGCCGCCGAAAACAACACGATCAGCAACGGCCACATGTAGTTGATCAGATTGGCCTCGGCCGGCGGCGCCCAGGCCAATGCGGCGAAATATAGCGCATGAAAGCTGAACAGCCCGAAAATGCCGTCCAGCCAGACCACCGGGCGCTGCCGCAACACGCCCAGCTCGCCGCGCAGCGCCAGCAAACCCAGCCCCAGCACCGCGGACACCGCGAACGCCATGGCGGTCAGTTGCAAGGGTGGGATCGCCGCCGCGGCCCGCGACAGCAGGCCCAGCGTGGACCACAGCGCGATGGCGCCGCAGCCGGCCCAGGTGGCGGAGCGCATCGGCCTAGGGACTCAAGGGAGAAAGATGTTCTTTTTTGAAAAAAAGAACCAAAAAACTTCGCTCATATTGCGAACTCTGTTGGCGGATGAGAGACTCGTCGGATCGCGGGGGACGGAGCTGGTTTGATGGGTGAGGCCGGGTTTGAGACGTGGCTGTCGATGATCGACCGTCTG
>CAXNGD010000125.1:0-7206 GCA_964201575.1 Acetobacterales bacterium
GCGGGTCAGGCGGGGGCGGAAATTCGGATTCTTAGAGGTGCCCCAATGGCTAGCCCGTCTTATTCACGGCCTTTCCGTGCAAGGTGTTTTGGGGCGCTGGACGCAGTTTCCCGATGCGGTCCTGCTCACGACTTCAGACCATATCTGGCGGGCGTTGGGTGTTGGCAGGACCGGGCGGGTTCGGGGCAACTGCCCCGGGCGTCACGGCTCGGCTGGCCGGAGGTAGCGGGCGAGGCTTGCGAACAACTGCGCGTCTGGACACGCCGCGGCGAAGGCGATGCGCACCCGGGTCGCGGTCTCGGTGATGCGCGCGGCAATCTTGAGCAGGCGCATGCGCAGGGTTGTGAACTCGGCGCTGGCCAATGGCTGGGGTTTCGGGATGACCTTGTAAGAGCGGCTGAGATACGCCGGCAGGGGGGGGGCAGGCAGTTGACCATAGGCAAGGCGCATAACGTCGGGACCAACCAAGGTTGCACTGGGGTTCGTCTCGTTCTCTTGGCAGAGTTTGATGGAGGCGGGGTCTTGGGCGAGTGCGGCTGATACGCGTAGGACATCAGCCATGCGGGCGCGCCCGATACGGCGCTCGACGGCACCGAGAAGCATGACGCCACCGTCCGAGGTCATGCGTCCGCCGTCAAACGCGGCGCTGACTTTCTTGCGTCCAACCGCTGGGAAACTGAAGGGCAGCAGAGTATCTTGCAACATGGCGGGTGTGGCTCGCGTGACAACGTGGATGGGATGGTCTCGACACCCACTCTCTAAGCGTAATCAACGCTTTACGAGACACCCGCTAACGAATCCCTGCCATGCCGTGAATAAGACGGGCTAGCCGCGCCTAGACGATTATAGCATAAACCGCGCCCCATGGTTGTTCCCCTGTTCCCCCGGCGGTTTTGGCAGGGGAACACGAAACATGTCGATATTAACTCGATGTTCCCCGCGTTCCCCGCGTTCCCCTCAAAAACACAGAACCTAGCCTGAAAATGAAAACATGGCGGGCGGGCGTCACCCCCGGCTCTTGGCAGCGCATCGAGGCCGCGGCGCAGCGGATCCTGCTCGGTGATGCAGGCCCGCGCATCATACAGCGGGGCCAGTGCAAGGTACCAGCGCTCGACCTCGCCGGGATGCACGGATTGCGCCGGCGCGGCGGCAGCGAGCAGCGAGCAGCGTCAGCAGCGTCAGCAGCGTCAGCAGCGCGGCGAGCGGGATGATGCGCATGGGCTGGCTCTCGTCATACGGTCGCGGCAGTCGGCGCGCCGTGGCGGCAGAATGGACCGGGGAAGGTTTACGCATGGTGGCAGGCGAGCAGCGTGCCATCCTCACGCACCGACAACGGCGGCCGCTCCGTCCGGCACAGTTCGGTCGCCTTCGGGCAGCGCGGATGGAAGGTACAGCCCGGCGGCGGCGAGAGCGGCGAGGGCAGCTCGCCCATGATCGGGCGGAATGCCAGCGCCGCGTTGCTGTCCAGCATAAGCTTCGGCACGGACTCCAGCAGCCCCTGGGTGTAGGGATGGCGGGGAGCGGTATAGACCTTCGCTGCCTCGCCCAGCTCCACGATGCGGCCGAGATACATCACCGCGACGCGGTCGCTGACATGCCGCACCACGCTCAGATCATGCGAGATGAACAGGCAGGTCAGGCCCAGATCCTGCCGCAACTCCAGGAACAGGTTCAATATCTGAGCCTGAATCGAGACATCGAGCGAAGCCACGGGTTCGTCGCAGACCAGCACTTCGGGCTGCATCGCCAGCGCGCGCGCGATCGCCACGCGCTGCCGCTGACCGCCGGAGAACTGGTGCGGGAAGCGCTGCGCGAAGGCAGGATCCAGGCCAACTCGGGACAACCACTCCGCCACCATCGCCGGCGCCGCGGCGCGCGTGCAAAAACCATGGGCGATCGGGCCCTCGGCGATGGTCTCGCCGATGCGCATGCGCGGGTTGAGCGAGGCGAAGGGGTCCTGGAACACGGTCTGGATGCGCGTGGTGATCTTGTGCCTGCCGCGCATCGGCGCCGCGCCGGAAAGCCGCACCGCGCCTTCGCTCGGCGCCAGGATGCCGGCGAGCATTCTTCCCAGTGTCGATTTGCCGCAGCCGGATTCGCCGACCAGGCCGAGCGTCTCGCCCTGCGTCACCGCGAGCGAGACATCCGTCACCGCCTGCACCGGGCGCCGATCCACTTTCGCGCCGAGCGCGAGCGCAATGCGGTCGCCGAGCGTGATGTGCGGCGTGAAGCGGCGCGTGACGCGTTCGGCGCTGAGGATCGCGCCGCTCATGCCGCGGCCATCAAGGGATGATGGCACAGTGCGAGCCGCCCCGGCAGCGTGACCGATGGTGGATCGGTAGCGCAGAGCACATCCGCGCGCGAACAGCGCGGCGCGAAGGGGCAGCCGGGCGGGAGCGATAGCAGAGAGGGCGTGCTGCCGGGAATCTGATTCAGCTTTTGGCCCGGCTTCGCCATTGCCGGCAGGCTGTCCAGCAGGCCGCGGGTGTAGGGATGCAGCGGCGATCGCAGCACGGTGGAGACCGGCCCGCTTTCCACGATGCGGCCGGCATACATCACCATCACGCGGTCGGCGAGCGAGGAGACGGTGGCGAGGTCGTGGCTAATCCAGATCAGCGCCGTGCCGGACTGCTTCGCGAGTTGCTTCATCTCGGCGAGAATCTGCGCCTGGATCGAGACGTCCAGCGCCGTCGTCGGCTCATCGGCGATGATCAGTTCCGGCCCATGCAGCAGCGCGGTGGCGATCGCCACGCGCTGGCGCATGCCGCCGGAGAATTCATGCGGATAGGCATCGAGCCGCGAGGCCGCTTCGGGGATGCCGACGCGGGCCAGGGTGCGCGCCGCCAGGTCGCGCCCGGCGCGCTCGCTGCCGCCGCCATGCGCCTGCACCGCCAGCATCATTTGCGTGCCGATGGTCAGCACCGGGTTGAGGGTGGCCGCCGGATCCTGGAACACCATCGCGATCCGCTTGCCGCGCAGCTTGCGCATCTCCGCGGTGGGAAGGCCGACCAGTTCGTGGCCGTCGAAGCGGATGGAGCCGGAGACGATGCGCCCCGGCGGGTCCACCAGGCCGATCAAGGAGAAGCCGGTGACGGTCTTCCCGCTGCCGGATTCGCCGACCAGGCCCAGGATCTCGCCGCGGGCAAGGGCGAAGGAAACGCGCTCCACCGCCTTGACCACGCCGGCACGGGTGAAGAAATGCGTGCGCAATTCCTGCACTTCCAGCAGCGCGCTCACCGCCGGAGCCTCGGGTTGAACTGATCGCGCAGCTGATCGCCGACCAGGTTGATTGAGATGATCAGCACGATCAGCGCGATGCCGGGATAGACGCTGATCCAGGTCCGCCCGTTCATCATGTACTGGAAGCCATTGGCGATCAGCATCCCGAGCGACGGCTCGGTCGGCGGCAGGCCAAGGCCGAGGAAGGACAGCGTCGCCTCCAGCGCGATCGCGTTCGCCACCTGCACCGTGCCCACCACGATCAGCGGCGGCATGCAGTTCGGCAGGATGTGGCGGAACACGATGCGCCGGCCCGGCAGCGGCGTGGCATGCGCGGCCTCGACGTAATCCTTCTGCCGCTCCGCCGAGGCGGCGCCATAGGCGGTGCGCGCGAAATAAGCGTATTGCGCGGTGATCAGCGCGATCACCAGCGGCACCTTCCCCTGCCCCAGCACAGCCACCAGCACCAGCGCCAGCAGGATCGCCGGGAAGGAAAGCTGCAGGTCCACCACGCGCATGATCGCGCTTTCCACCACGCCGCCGCGATGCGCGGCGAGGATGCCGAGCGTCGCGCCGAGCGCCATGCCCAACACACCCGCGGCGAGGCCCATCTGCAGCGAGATCCGCAGCCCGTAGAGGATGGCCGAGAACAGGTCCCGCCCCTGCGCATCGGTGCCGAGCAGATGCGCATAGCCGCCGGATCCGACATGGCCCGGCGGCTTGCGCGCATCCGCCAGTTCGAGCTTGGCGAGGTCGTAGGGATCCTGCGGCGCGATCCAGGGCGCGAGCAGCGCCGCCGACACGACAATGGCCACCACCAGCAGCGCCACCACCGCGATCCAATTCTCGCGGTACTCCCGCCAAAAGGAGATCATGCGGCTCTGCCGCCTCGGCGCAGCCGCGGGTCCAGCAGCGCGTAGCTGAGGTCCACCACCAGGTTGATCGTCACGAAGAGAAAGGCCACCAGCACCAGGTAGCCGACCATCACCGGGCGGTCGAGCGAGGTGATGCTGTCGATGATCAGCTTGCCGACGCCCGGCCAGGAGAAGATCGTCTCCGTCACCACCGCAAAGGCCAGCGTCGAGCCGAATTCCAGCCCGAACACCGTCACCAGCGGGATGGAGATCAGCCGCAGCACGTGGCGGTGCAGGATGGTGTATTCGGAAAGCCCCGCAGCCCGGGCGAACTTCACGGTGTCGGACAGCATCACCTCCCGCGTGCCGGCGCGGCTCAGCCGGATCATCATCGCCAGCTTGAACAGCGAGAGGTTCAGCGCCGGCAGGGCGAGGAATTGCAGCCCCTCCCAGGTCAGGAAGGACCAGCCGACGCCGAACAGCTCCACCGTGGGGCCGCGGTTGCCGGCCGGCAGCCAATCCAGGTTGACGGCGAAGGTGAGGATCAGGATCAGCCCGACCCAGAAAGTCGGCACCGAGAATCCGAGCACCGAGACCGCCATCACGCCGCGCGAGAATAGGCTGTCCGGCCGGTAGCCCGCATGGATGCCGAGTGGGATGCCGATGAAGACGCCGATCAGCACCGAGGCCAGCGCCAGCTCCAGCGTCGCCGGCAGCCGACTCAGCACCAAGTCCAGCACGGGGATGTTCAGCACGAAGGATTTCCCCAGATCCCCCTGCACCAGCCGGCCGAGGAAGATCAGATACTGCTCATGCAGCGGCCGGTCGAGGCCAAAATGGCGGATCGCCGCAGCGCGGATGTCCTGGGTGGCGTCGGGCGAGATCAGCACGTCGATCGGGTTGCCGATGGCGTACACGCCGACGAAGACCAGCGCCGACATGGCCAGCATGACGAGCGCGGCCTGGATCAAGCGCTGGATGATGTAGCCGAGCATTTTTCGAGTATCGGGCAGTGGACAGAAGGTGCAAGATATTTCCAGCATCAGGGATATGGGATGCTTCCCCGGGGAGACGAAAAAGCCATGTGCAGCCCATTCCGCCGCCTAGCCCTTTCCGCCGCCGCCGCCGGCGCGCTAATGGCGGGCACCGCTTCCGCCCAGACGCTCACCATGGGCGTCATCGCTGGGCCTGAGAGCATGGACCCGCACTACACCGCCACCGGCACCCATTCCGAGGCGCTGAAGCATGTCTTCGACACGCTGACCCATTCCGGCGACCGCTTGCAGATCGAACCCGGCCTGGCGGAATCCTGGCGCGTGGTGAACCCCACCACCTGGGAATTCCGGCTGCGCCGCGGCGTGAAATTCCACGACGGCTCCGACATGTCGGCGGAGGATGTCGCCTCCTCGATCCGCCGGATGCAGACGCTATCGGGGCCGAATCCGCTGCGCATCTATGTCCGCCGCGTGCAGGAGGTACGGATCGTCGATCCCCACACCATCCAGGTCATCACCGACGGCCCGGCGCCGACGCTGCCCAACGACTTCATCCGCCTCTTCGTCACCTCTGCGCGCGCCACCGCCGGCCTGACGCCGGAGAACAGTAACGAGGCGTTCAATGCCGGCCGCGCCACCATCGGCACCGGCCCCTATCGCTACGTCGCCTGGACGCCGCGCGAGCAGTTCACCGTGGATCGCTTCGAGACCCATTGGTCCGGCCGCCCGGCCTGGGGCCGCGTGGTCCGGCGCGAGATCGCCAACCCCGCCGCGCGCGTCGCGCAGCTGCGCACCGGCCAGGTAGACATGATCGTCCGCGTCCCCGCCGCCGATGTGGCGACGCTGGAGCGCGACAGTACCATCTCCGTGACCAAAACCGAGACGGTCTATGTGTTCAACCTCGCCCTCGACCAGCGCGAGCCGACGCCGCAGGTGACGGCGCGCGACGGTTCTCGCCTCGCCGCCAACCCCTATCGCGATCCGCGCGTGCGCGAGGCGATCGACCTCGCCCTCGACCGCCGCGCGCTGGCGGAAGTGGCGATGGAAGGCCTCGGCACGCCGCAGGGCCAGATGGTGACGCCCGGCATCTTCGGCTACAACCCGGCCATCGTGGTGCCTACGCCGAATGTCGCGCGCGCCCGGCAATTGCTCACCGAGGCAGGCTTTCCGAACGGCTTCCGCATGGTGCTGAACTTCAGCAACAACCGCCTGCCCGGCGACAACGCCGTCGGCACCTCCATGGCGCAGATGCTGGCGCGCATCGGCATCGAGGTGCAGGCCGCCGGCCAGCCCGCGGCGGTGATTTTCCCCGCCCGCGCACGTGGGGAACTCTCCAACATCATGGCGGGCTGGGGCACGCTGACCGGCGAGGCGAACTACTACTACTCCGCCAATGCGCATACCAACAACGCGCAGCTCCGCCTCGGCGCCTTCAACTGGACCGGCTTCTCCGACCCCGAGATCGACCGGCTGATCCAGGAAGCCAATGTCGAGCTCGACGACAAGAAGCGCGAGGAACTGCTGCATCGCATCGGGCTGCTCTACACCAATGCGCGCATCGCGCTGCCGATCGCCGCGGTCGGCTCGGCCTGGGCGATGCGACGCGACCGGGTGACGCTGCGCGTCGGGCGCAGTGACGAGGAGACCTATGCCTGGGACGTGATCCCCGTGGCCCGATGAGCGGAGCGCCGCAGGTGCGGAGGTCTGAATCGGTCCGCAGGCGGGTCACGCGATGAGGATCGCGGACAGCAACTGGCAGGATGTCGCGGCCTATCTCAGCCGCGACGATCGCTGCATGCTGCCATTCGGCATCACCGAGCAGCATGCGCAGCTCTCGCTCTGCACCGACGCGATCCTGGCGGAGCGGGTGGCGGTGGAAGCCGCCGAACCGCTCGGCGTGCCGGCCTGGCCGGCGATGCCCTTCGGCCTCGCGCCCTACTTTTCCGAGTATCCCGGCAGCGTCTCGCTGCGGGTGGAGACTGTCAACGACGGTGGAAAAACCAGCCAAATGGCGGCGCAAAAGTCTGCCAGTTTTGGTGGGGTTTCCTTGTTCGGTTGGAGGCCGTTTCCTCGTCCCGGCCTGACGTTTTTGGGGCGTCGCGCACAGCCGCGGTCAAGGATGGCCGCAGGCCACCGCG